>DATMTG010000348.1:0-3156 GCA_035565075.1 Stenotrophobium sp. | reverse complement strand
AGCGGGTGACTGCAAATCTGCGATTCGACTTCAGGAGAGAGAGATAGATGAGCCTTTTTCGCACCAAAGCGATCAATACCGATCTGATGTCAGGCTCCGGACTCAAGCGCGTGCTCGGCGCGTTTGACCTGACCCTGCTGGGCATCGGCGCGATCATCGGCGCCGGCATCTTCGTGCTCACCGGCATCGCCGCCGCGGTGCAGTCCGGCCCGGCCCTGGTGCTGTCCTTCATCATCGCCGGCATTGCCTGCGCCTGCGCCGCCCTGTCTTACGCCGAGCTGGCCGCTTCGGTCGGCGGCGCCGGCAGCGCCTATGGCTACAGCTACGCGGGCCTGGGAGAGCTGCCGGCCTGGATCATCGGCTGGATGCTGATCCTGGAATACACCGTGTCGGTATCGGCGGTCTCGGTCGGCTGGTCGGGTTACGTCAACAATGCCCTGCAGGCCATAGGCTACGGACTGCCGGATTTCCTGATGCACGGCCCCTTCGACAAGCTCCACCCCGGCGGCCTGATCAACCTGCCGGCGGCGCTGATCATCGTCACGCTCGGCACGCTGCTGGTGATCGGCGCCAAGGTCAGCGCCCGCTTCAACTCGATCATGGTGGTGATCAAGCTGATCGCCATCGCCATTTTCATCGGCGTCGCCAGCTTTCACGTCGACCCCGCCAACTGGCACCCCTTCATCCCGCCGATGACCACCGACGCCGACGGCGTGAATCACTTCGGCTACCAGGGCGTGATGGCCGGCGCGGCGATGATTTTCTTCGCTTACATCGGCTTCGATGCGGTCTCCACCGCCGCCGAGGAAACCCGCAATCCCCAGCGCGATCTGCCGATCGGCATCATCGGCTCGTTGTTGATCTGCACAATCCTCTATATCGTGGTGTCGGCGTTGCTGACCGGCATCGTCCACTACGACAAGCTCAACGTGCCGTCGCCGGTGGCTTTTGCGATGCTGCAGATTCACCAGAACTGGGCCGCCGGCATCATTTCCATCGGCGCCATTGCCGGCCTGACCACCGTGATGCTGGTGCTGTACTACGCCCTCACCCGCGTGTTCTTCGCCATCGCCCGCGACGGGCTGCTGCCGCAGTTCTTTTCCAAGGTCAATGCCGGCAGCGGCAGCCCGGTGCGCTGCATCGTCCTGACCGGCATCGTCATATTCTTTCTTGCCGGCTTCGTGCCGCTGGGCAACCTGGTCGAAGTCACCAACATCGGCACCCTCGGTGCGTTCTGTGTGGTCTGTGCCGGCGTCGTGATGCTGCGCCGCACCCGCCCGGAACTCCCGCGTCCGTTCAAGACGCCATTCTCACCCTTGATTCCAGTGCTCGGCATCGGCTTCAGCCTGTGGCTGATGACCTACCTGCAAAAGGAAACCTGGGAGGCCTTTGCGATCTGGCTGACGGCAGGACTGCTGATTTACTTCGGCTATTCGCGCAGTCACAGCGAACTGGCGCAGCCTGCACAGGAATAAACCGCGCGTGATGAGCCCCGGCGATTCGACGCCCAAGACCGGCGTCCTGCTGATCAATCTGGGCACGCCCGATGCCCCGACCGCGCGCGCGATCCGCCGCTACCTGCGCGAATTCCTGTCGGACCGGCGTGTCGTCGAGGCGCCACGCGTCGTCTGGTGGCCGGTACTGTACGGACTGATCCTGCCGTTTCGCCCGCGCCGGCTGGTGCACACCTACGCCAGCGTCTGGACCGAACGGGGTTCGCCGCTGCTGGCGTTTTCCCTGGCACAGCGCAACGCGCTGCAGGATCGCCTCGGCGCCGACACGCCGGTCGCACTGGGCATGACCTACGGACAACCGGGCATCAGCGCGGCGCTTTCCGACCTCGATGCGCAACAGGTACGCCGCATCATCGTGCTGCCGCTGTACCCGCAGTACTCCGCCACCACCACTGCCGCCGCGCTCGATGCCGTTTTCCGCAATCTCATGCGCCAGCGCCGGCTGCCGGAATTGCACACGATCAACAGCTATCACACCGAGCCGCCGTACATCGCGGCGCTGGCCGACAGCGTGCGCAGACATTGGGAACAGCACGGACAGGGCGAGCACCTGATGATGTCGTTTCACGGACTGCCGCAGAGCTGCGTCGATGCCGGCGACCCGTATGACCGGCAATGCCGTGAGACCGCACTGGCACTGGCGCGGTCGCTGCAGCTCGACGACGGACAATGGTCCCATGCCTACCAAAGCCGCCTCGGACGGCTGCCGTGGTTGCAGCCCTACACCGACCAGCGTGTCGCCCAGCTTGCGCAGGGCGGCACGAAGACGCTGGATGTGATCTGTCCGGGCTTTTCCGCAGACTGCCTCGAAACGCTGGAGGAAATCTCGCTGCGCTATGCCGCTGTATTCCGCGATGCAGGCGGAGCCGGGTTGCGCTACATCCCGGCGCTCAACGATTCGCCCGCACACATGGACCTGCTCCAGAAGCTGGTGGAATCGGCCGGCTAGATCCTGTTCAGATTTTCGGCTGCTGCCGGATCAGCACCTTTCCGGCAAGCGCGGGCGTCGTGTCCTTCAACGGCGGGATCACCACCCGCAATTTTTCGGCAGGCAGTCCGTCAGCCTGCAGGGCGGCAAACACACGCCAGGCCCTGCGATCGCCGATCAAGCTCGCATCCTTGCCTTCACCCGCCACGTCGGTATAGCTGACGATGCCGACGCGCTGATCCTTGTCCTGCGCGATCATCTGCTCCAACTGGGTCGCGGTATGCCGCAGCAGCTCCAGCGTCCTGGGCGGAATTTCCGCGCTGCCCTTGGCAAAACTGATTTCCTGGTAGACGACGTTTCCGCCGGCCGCATCGGAGGGCGATGCCCCCGTCGACGCAGGCTCCGGAGGATTCGTCGTCGATGCACGCGCCGGAGGACTCGGCGGATTGGGTGCCCTCGCCACAGACGGGTGCCGGAGTTGGGGCGCCGGCGCAGCCGCCACGGGCGGAATCGGCGTCGGCATCGCCGCAGGTGGAGATACCGCTTCCGGTGCCGCCATTGTCGTCGGCGGGATCGGCGTCGGCGCCTCCTCGGGCTCTCCATAAGGCCCGGTCGTCGTCAGGGACGAATTCTGGCCGGGCATCAGCGCACAGGCGGACAGGCCCAGAAACAGCGGCCCCAGCAGCAATGCAGCTCTCGTCTTCATGAATTTCC
>DATMTG010000347.1:0-12465 GCA_035565075.1 Stenotrophobium sp. | reverse complement strand
GCCGGCGAGCGGGTGACGCCGCGCAGGCAGGGCACTGCCAAATAACCGTCGACCTCGCTCTGGAATGGATGTTGCCTGAGTGCAGCTGAGGCAGCGCGCGAACCGATGCGGTCCGCGCCGCTGCACAACATCACGCTGTCGCAGACGAGGTGCAGGCCATGAAACAGTCATCCAGTCCCCAGGGCGTCACCGGGTTTCCGCGTGCCGCCAGTCCCGCCAAAAAGCGCCGTTCATCCACCACCCTTTCGCTACCGGCCGAACTGGGCATCGAACAGGCCGGGGATTTGCGCAGGACCCTGCTGAAACACGTCGGCAGCGCCAGACCGGTGACGCTCGACGCGTCCGATATCCGCCAGATCCACACCGCCGCATTGCAGGTGTTCTGCCTGTTCTGCCGCGACCGTCGCGCCAGCGGGCATGACACCCGGTTCTCGCGGCCGTCCGCCGTCCTGCGCAGCGCCGCCGCACTGCTCGGCGCCACGACCCTGCTCAGCCTTGGCCAGGAGCCGGTTTGATGCCTCGCATACTCGCGGTGGACGATTCCACCTCCATGCGCCAGATGGTGACGTTCACGCTCAAGGCCGCCGGCTTCGATGTCGCCGAGGCCGAGGACGGCGCGGTCGCCCTGGACCTCGCGCGCAAGGAAAAATTCACCCTGGTCCTGGCCGACGTCAACATGCCGAACATGGACGGCATCACGCTGGTGAAGAACCTGCGCACGTTGCCGGACTACAAGTTCACGCCGGTGCTGATGCTGACCACGGAAACCACGCCGGAGAAGAAACAGGAAGGCAAGGCGGCCGGTGCGACCGGCTGGCTGGTCAAGCCGTTCAATCCGGACACGCTGATCGCCACCATCAAGCGCGTCGTCGGCTGATCGCTCATGGAAATCGACATCACCCGTTTTCACCAGACTTTCTTCGACGAAAGCGCCGAAGGGCTCGATGTCATGGAGTCGGCGCTGCTCAAGCTCGATGTCGGCAACGCCGATGCCGAGATCATCAACACCATCTTCCGCGCGGCGCACTCGATCAAGGGCGGCGCCGCCACCTTCGGATTTGCCGAAGTCGCCGGTTTCACCCACCTGCTGGAGACGCTGCTCGACCAGATGCGCTCCGGCCAGCGTGCGGTGACGCAGCCGGATGTCGACGTGCTGCTGCGCTCGGTGGACATCGTGCGCAGCCTGCTCGCCGCCGCCGGCAGCGGCAAGCCGGCCGACGACGCGGCGATCGCCACGGTGCGCGGCGAACTGGAGACGGCGCTGTCGGCCGGCAGCGGTGCTGCCGCTCCGAATCACTCAGCGGCCGCTGCCGCAACCGCCACGCCGGTTGCGGCGACGCCCGCCGAGGCTGGCTGGCGTATCCGCTTCACACCCAGGCCCGAACTGTTCCGCAGCGGCAACGACCCGCTGCGTATCCTGCGCGAACTGGCCGAGATGGGCGCGCTGCACGCCGAGCTCGACGACGCGGCCCTGCCCAGCCTGGCCGACGCAGATCCCGAGGACTGCTACCTGTCGTGGAACCTGGTGTTGCGGTCGGGCTGCTCGCAGGCTTCGCTGCGCGAAGTGTTCGCCTGGGTCGAAGACGAATGCGACCTGCAGATCGAAGCGCTGGCTGCCGAGCCGCCCGTCGTCGTCGCCGTTGCCAGCGAGCCTGCCGCCGCCTCGCGTCCCGCCGAGCTGAAAGTCATCAAGGGTGGCCGCGACAGGACCGAAACCCAAAAAGCCGCCGGCGACGGCGGCTCGATCCGCGTCGGCACCGAAAAGATCGACAGCCTCATCAACCTCGTCGGCGAGCTGGTGATCACCCAGGCGATGCTGACACAGCAGGCCTCGGCGCTGGACCCGGTGCTCAACGAAAAACTGCTCACCGGCCTGTCGCAGCTGGATCGCAACACCCGCAGCCTGCAGGAGGCGGTGATGTCGATCCGCATGCTGCCGATGGATTTCGTCTTCAGCCGTTTCCCAAGGCTGGTGCACGACCTCGCGGCCAAGCTCGACAAGCATGCGCGGCTGGTCACGATCGGCGAGAACACCGAGCTGGACAAGAGCGTCATCGAGAAGATCGCCGATCCGCTGACGCACCTGGTGAGAAATTCGCTCGACCACGGCATCGAGATGCCGGCTGCGCGTGTCGCCGCCGGCAAGGACGAAGCCGGCACGATCACGCTCAAGGCCGCGCACCAGGGCGGCAGCATCGTGATCGAGGTGGCCGATGACGGCCATGGGCTCGACCGCGACCGCATCCTCGCCAAGGCGCGGGAGCGCGGTCTGGCGATCGGCGACAACGCTCCCGACAGCGAAGTCTGGGCGCTGATCTTCGCGCCGGGATTTTCCACCGCCGAGCAGGTGACCGATGTCTCCGGCCGCGGCGTCGGCATGGATGTGGTCAAGAAGAACATCCAGTCGCTGGGTGGCCAGATCGAGATCACCTCGCGCGCCGGACAAGGCACGAAAATCTCCATCCGCCTGCCGCTGACGCTGGCGATCCTCGACGGCATGTCGATGGCGGTGGGCGACGAGATCTTCATCGTGCCGCTCAACGCCGTCGCCGAATCGCTGCAACCCAGGCCCGAGGACGTCAAGAGCGTCGCCGGGCAGGGCCGCGTCGTGCGCGTGCGCGGCGAGATCCTGCCACTGGTGCCGCTGCGCGACGTGTTTCATCTGGGCGCCGGCATCACCGAGCCGCACAAGGGCATCCTCGTGCTGATCGAATCCGAGGGTCGCAAGGTGGCCTTGATGGTGGATGAACTGGTCGGCCAGCAGCAGGTCGTGATCAAGAGTCTCGAAAGCAATTACCGCCGGATCTCCGGCATATCCGGCGCCACCATCCTCGGCGATGGCCGGGTGGCGCTGATCCTCGATGTCGGCGATCTCGTGCGCATCAGCGCGCGCGAGAAAGCGGCCTGAAGAACCCCGGGAGCACAACATGATGGGCCATGACATGCAGTTGGAAGCGGCAAGCGGCAAGCGCCAGGCGATGACGGCGACCGACATGCGGGAGTACCTGACCTTCACCCTCGGCGACGAGGAATACGGCGTCGATATCCTCAAGGTCCAGGAGATCCGCGGCTACGACACCGTCACCCGGATTCCGGACGCGCCGGCGTTCATCAAGGGCGTGATCAACCTGCGCGGCACCATCGTGCCGGTGGTCGATCTGCGCATCAAGTTCCACCTGGGCCGCGCCGAATACAACGAGTTCACCGTCATGATCATCCTCAATATCGAGAAGCGGGTGGTCGGCGTGGTGGTGGACAGCGTCTCCGACGTCATGCACCTGTCGGCGGAAAACATCCGTCCCGCGCCCGAGTTCGGCGGCGCCATGGACACCCGTTTCATCACCGGACTGGGCACGCTCGAAGATCGCATGCTGATCCTGGTCGATATCGAAAAACTGCTGCGCTCCGAGGACATGGCGTTACTGCCTGCCACGACCGACAGCAACACCCAGCACTAACGAGTCTCCAACGAGGAATGCCATGAGCAAGAAAACCGTCTCCGTCAAGAAGTCCGCCGCCAGGTCGGCGAAGCCCGCCGTCCGGTCGGCCGTGGTGGCCGCATTGCCAGGCCGTGCCTCGATCGCCGAAAAAGTCCTGGCCATGGCCGAGTACGCGCCCGACGGCAGGCTGTTGGCTGCCAACGAACGCCTGCTGTCCATGCTCGGCTACGCACTGGACGAAGTGAGGGAGCAGCCGCATGAAAAATTTCTAGAGCCCACCTTCGCAGCGTCCGACGGCCATCGGGCGTTGTGGGCAAAGCTGGCGACGGGAGAAGCCGCGCAATCGCGCTATTGCCTGCTCGCCAGGGACGGCAGTGAGGTCTGGGTTCAGTCGAGCTTCTCGCCGCTACTGGACCGCGCGGGCAAGATCGTGCGCATCGTCGAAGTCGCTGCGGACATCACCGGATTCAGCCACGAATACGAGGCGGTCAAGGCCGAACTGGACGTGCGCACCGCGGTCATGAATACGACCAGCATTGTGTCGATGGCGGACAAGAAAGGCGACATCCTTTCGATCAACGACAAATACGTTGAGATTTCCAAGTTCAGCCGCGAAGAGTTGATCGGCAGTCCGCACAGCATCACGCGCCATGCGGACATGCCCAAGGAAACCTTCAAGAAACTATGGGGTACGATCGGCCGGGGCGGCATATTCCGCGGCATGATCAAGAACCGCGCCAAGGACGGGTCGATCTACTACGTCGATGCGGTGATCGCACCGTTCATCGGCAAGAACGGCAAGCCGCAGAAATACATGGGCGCGCGCTACGACATCACCGAGGCGGAGGTGGCGCGCCAGAACATGCAGGGCATCGTCGATGCCTTGAACAAGTCGCAGGCGTCGATCGAGTTCAACCTCGACGGCACGATCATCACCGCCAACGACAACTTCCTCAAGGCCGTCGGGTACAGCCTTGATGAAATCAAGGGCCAGCATCACGGTATTTTCGTGGAATCCGGTTATCGGAGCAGTCCGGAGTACCGGCTGTTCTGGGAAAAGCTGCGTCGCGGCGAATACGAATCCGGCGAGTTCAAGCGCATCGGCAAGGGTGGCAAGGAAATCTGGATCCAGGCGTCCTACAATCCGATCTGCGACGAGATGGGCCGACCGGTCAAGGTGATCAAGTACTGCACCGACATCACCGCCGCCAAACTCAGGGCCTCCGACTTTGAGGGCCAACTCGCAGCGATCGGCAAGGCGCAGGCGGTCATCGAGTTCACGCTCGACGGCAAGATCGTCCACGCCAACGAGAATTTCCTGAACGCGCTGGGCTATACCCTGGACGAGGTCAAGGGCCAGCACCACGGCATGTTCGTCGAACCGGCCTATCGGGCCAGCACCGAATACCGGATGTTCTGGGAAAAACTCGGCCGCGGCGAGTACGAGTCGGGCCAGTTCAAGCGCATCGGCAAGGGCGGCAAGGAAGTCTGGATCCAGGCGTCCTACAACCCGATCCTCGACATGAACGGCAAGCCGTTCAAGGTCGTCAAATACGCCAGCGACGTGACCGCGCAGGTGCGCGCCAGCCAGGCGCTGCAGAAGGCGGTGGAGGAATCGCAGGCGGTGGTCATGGCCGCGAAGAATGGCGATCTCACCGAGCGCATCCAGACCGAGGGCAAGGATGGCTCGATCAAGGATTTGTGCGAGGGCATCAACACCATCGTCGAGAGCATGGAAGGCCTGGTCGGCCGGATCAAGGTTTCGTCCGACACGATCAACACCGCGGCGCGCGAGATCGCCGCCGGCAACACCGACCTGTCGCAGCGCACCGAGGAGCAGGCGTCCTCCCTGGAGGAAACCGCCTCGAGCATGGAAGAGCTGACCTCGACGGTGAAGCAGAACGCCGAGAACGCCAAGCAGGCCAACCAGCTGGCGATCGGCGCCAGCGATATCGCGGTCAAGGGCGGCAAGGTGGTCGGCGAGGTGGTCACCACCATGAGCGCGATCAACGAATCCTCGCGCAAGATCTCCGACATCATCGGCGTCATCGACGGCATCGCCTTCCAGACCAATATCCTGGCGCTCAACGCAGCGGTCGAAGCCGCGCGAGCCGGCGAGCAGGGTCGCGGCTTCGCCGTGGTCGCCGCCGAGGTGCGCAGCCTGGCGCAGCGCTCGGCCGGCGCCGCCAAGGAGATCAAGACCCTGATCGGCGACAGCGTCGGCAAGGTCGACACCGGCACCAAGCTGGTGGCGCAGGCCGGACAGACGATGGAGGAAATCGTCAATTCGGTGAAGCGCGTGACCGACATCATGGGCGAGATCACCGCCGCTTCGCAGGAGCAGAGCGCCGGCATCGAGCAGGTGAACCAGGCCATCACGCAGATGGACGAAGTCACCCAGCAGAACGCCGCGCTGGTGGAAGAGGCCTCGGCCTCGGCCCGCTCGATGGAAGAGCAGGCCGGCGGCCTGGTCGCTGCGGTGGCGCAGTACCGCATCGGCAGCGACAGCGAAGAGCCGGTCAGGCCCCAGGCGGCGGCGACGCCCGTTGCCAGGGTGCCGGTCAAGCCGGTGGTGCGGTCCGCGGCGATCGTCCGCGGCGCGAAGAAACCGCTGGTCGCGACACCCGCGCGGGTCAATGGCGCCAATGGCCACAAGCCCGCGTCCGAGAAATCGGAAGAACAGTGGAGCGAGTTCTAGACCCTCATGAGGCATCCCCGGCCTGCGCCCCAGACCGGGGATGCTGGGCAGCTTGGTTCACCGCAGGACCGATTCGCACAACCCGGAACGAGCATGGGCACCCAGGCATCCAGAACAGGCAACGAACGCGCGCGCGAATTCTCCTACGAGACGCGCGATTTCAGGAAAGTCTGCGAGATGATCTACGGCCGCGCCGGCATCTCGCTGTCGGATTCGAAATCGGACATGGTCTACAGCCGGCTGTCGCGGCGGCTGCGTGCGCTGCGCATCCGCAGCGTCGGCGCATACCTGCAGCTGCTGCAGGACCAGCCGGAATCGCCGGAGTGGGAGCAGTTCACCAACGCCCTGACCACCAACCTGACTTCGTTCTTCCGCGAGGAGCATCACTTCGATACGCTGGCGAGCCTGCTGCGCAAGCGCCACGCCGCCAATCCAGGGCGCAAACTGCTGGTCTGGTCGTCGGCGTCCTCGACCGGCGAGGAGCCGTATTCCATCGCCATCACCGCCGCCGAGGCTTTCGGCACGCTGACGCCGCCGATCCGGATTCTGGCCACGGATATCGACACGCACGTGCTCGACGTCGCTGCCAGTGGTATCTACGCACTCGACCGGATCGAGCGCATGACACAGCAGCGTCTGAAAAAATTCTTCCGCAAGGGCTCCGGCGCGAACGCGGGCTGTGTCCGCGTGGTCGATGCGCTGCGCGATCTCATCACCTTCCGGCAGTTCAACCTGCTGCAGGAACAGTGGCCGCTGCGCGGACCTTACGATGCGATCTTCTGCCGCAATGTCATGATCTATTTCGACAAGCCGACGCAGTACGGCATCCTCAAGCGCATGCGTCCGCTGCTGGCGGGCGACAGCTTGTTGTTCTGCGGCCATTCCGAAAGCTTCTTCCACGCCGCCGACCTGTTCCGTCCCTGCGGCCGCAGCGTCTATGCGCCGGTCGGCCAGGCCGTGGCGCACGCCGCGCGCCGGTCGCTGCCGATGGCAGCGCAGCCATGAGCGTGCTGGCACGCAGGGCGACCGATGCGCCGGGCACGGACGCCTGGGCCGAGCGCAGCGTGCACGGCGCCAGCGGCCGGCGTTACTTCGACCGGCGGCTGGGCACGCAGGTGGCACGCGTGCTGCCCGGAGATTTTCAGGTCACCCGTGAAGACATGGGCCTGGCGACCACGCTCGGCTCCTGCGTCTCGGCCTGCCTGCGCGACGCCCAGGCCGGCGTCGGCGGCATCAACCATTTCATGCTGGCGGAATCCGAACTCAGTACCGCCAACGTCACTTCCGCGCGCTACGGCGGCTACGCGATGGAAGTGCTGATCAACGAACTGCTCAAGCAGGGCGCACGGCGGCGCTTTCTCGAAGCCAAGGTGTTCGGCGGCGGCAATGTCCTGCCCGGCATGGCGACGCTCGATGTCGGTATGCGCAACGCCGAGTTCGTCCGGAACTACCTCGGCAACGAGCAGATCCCGATCGTGGCCGAGGACCTGGGCGGCAACCAGCCGCGCAAGATCGTCTATTTTCCGAGGACCGGGCGTGTGCTGGTGATGCGCCTGAGCGTGGCGCTGAATCGCCCGGAAATCGACGCGGAACGCCGCTACCAGCAGACCCTGCAACGCGCGCCCGCTGGCGGCGACGTCGAGCTGTTCGACTAGTCATGGCTATCCGCGTACTGATCGTCGACGACTCCGCGCTGGTGCGCAAGCTGCTGGTGGAGATCCTTTCGCGCGACGCCGCGATCGAAGTGGTCGGCACCGCGCAGGACCCGCTGGTCGCGCGCGAGAAGATCAAGCAGCTGTCGCCGGACGTGCTGACGCTGGACGTCGAGATGCCGCGCATGGACGGGCTGACCTTTCTCGAAAACCTGATGCGCCTGCACCCGCTGCCGGTGGTGATGGTGTCGTCGCTGACCGAGCGCGGCGCGGACGTGACCCTGCAGGCGCTGGAGATGGGCGCGGTGGATTTTGTCACCAAGCCCAAGCTCGACGTCGCCAATGGCCTCAACGCCTACGCCGACGATCTCTGCGAAAAAATCAAAGCGGCTGCGGGCGCACGCATGCGCGGCCCGGCGCTGCTGCGCTCCGGCGGACCGATCCCGGCGGCGCCGGTCAAAAGCGGACCGCGTAAATTCAGGACGACAGAACGCCTGATCGCCATCGGCGCATCGACCGGCGGTACCGAGGCGATCAAGGTCGTGCTCGACCGCATGCCGCCGGATGCCCCCGCCATCGTCATCACCCAGCATATCCCGGCGCAATTCAGCGGACCGTTCGCCGAGCGCATGAACCGCAGCTGCGCGATGTCGGTCTGCGAAGCGCGCGACGGCCAGATGATCGTGCCGGGCCACGTCTACATCGCGCCCGGCGGACTGCACATGCAGGTGGCGCGCGACGGTGCGCGCTACGTCTGCCGCCTGAACCAGGACGAGCCGGTCAATCGCCACCGGCCCAGCGTCGACGTGCTGTTCCGCTCGGTGTCGGAACACGCCGGGCAGAACGCAGTCGGCGTGATCCTCACCGGCATGGGCGACGACGGCGCGCGCGGGCTCAAGCTGATGCGCGATGCCGGCGCCCATACGCTGGCCCAGGACGAAGCCAGCAGCGTGGTCTGGGGCATGCCCGGCTCGGCCTACAGGATCGGCGCGGTGGAACAACTCTTGCCTCTGGAGGGCATCGCCGCCGAAACGCTGGCGCTGGCCAGCCGCTGATGGACACTCAAGGAATCGGCCCGGCCGGCCGATATGGCCCTCAATAAGACGGACTTCCCGCGGAGCCTGGAAATGAACCTGAAAATACAAGTCGTCAAGCTGTTCTCGCTGCCCCTCGCGCTGACCGCATTGCATCTCTGCGCGCAGTGGCTCGGCTTCCCGCCCGCGGCGGTCTGGCTGACGCTGCTGGCGATGATCGGCGGCTGGCTGTTCACCGGCTGGCACGTCGGTCAGTCGCTGGTACAGGCCCGCATGCACGAGCAGGGGCGCCTGCAATCGACGATCGAGCACCATCACCTGCTCGAGGAGCTGCGCGGCGGACTGACCGAGGAGATGCACAGCGTCACCGGCGAAGTCGACCGCGTCAGGAATCTGGTGCGCGATGCGGTGTCGCAGCTCACCGCGAGTTTCAGCGCGCTCAACCAGCAGGCGCGCTTGCAGGAGGAGGCGGTGTCGCGCGTGCTCAACCGCGCCGGCGACGACGACCCGGACGCCATGACCATCCGCAAGTTCTCGCAGATGGCCAGCTCGCTGATGGGCGGGCTGGTGGACGTGCTGGGGCAGGTCAGCCGCCAGAGCTCCGCCACGGTCGAGAACATCGACGCGATGGTGCGCCATCTCGACGCCATCTTCGACCTGCTCGGCGACGTCAAGTCGATCGCTGACCAGACCAACCTGCTGGCGCTCAATGCCGCGATCGAGGCCGCGCGCGCCGGCGAGGCCGGACGCGGGTTCGCGGTGGTGGCCGAGGAGGTGCGCAGCCTCTCGGAGCGCTCGACCAGCTTCAACGAGCAGATCCGCAAGCTGGTGTTCAGTTCAAAGGACGCGATCGCCAAGGTGCGCGAGACCGTCGGCAGCATGGCGACGCGCGACATGACCATGAGCGTGCAGGCCAAGGACGAGGTCGGCCGCCTGCTGGTACAGGTCGAGGAGATCAATCACGTCTACACCGACGGTATCCGCGACGTCTCCGGCGCCAGCCAGAAGATCAACGACTCGGTGGCGCAGGCGGTGCGCTGCCTGCAGTTCGAGGACATCGCCACGCAGGCGCTGACCGCGGCCGGCCGCCACATCAAGCGGCTGGAGTGCATCAACCAGGAGGCCGCCAACCTGCAACAGGTGCTCGAAGGCAAGGTCGTCGCGCGCCAGGCCGAGGCGCCGAAGCTGCATGTGCTGCAGGCCGCGGCAGAGCCGAAGGAGGACTGGCGCAAGCCGCCGCACAAGCCGGTGTCGCAGTTGTCGATGGAACCGGGCGGCGTCGACCTGTTCTGAAGACGCGCCACCATGTGCGCGAACGCCAGGCCGAGCCTGGCGTTTTCGTATCCGGGGAAGATCGCGGCGCGCGGCGACTCTCTTGCCGGTCCGGATCAGAGGCGGTCGAGGAGATCCTGCGGGTCGGTAGCCATCGAGAACAGCGCGCCCTGCGCGTAGTCGACGCCGATGTCCCGGATCATCGCCAGCTTTTCAGGGGTGTTGACGAATTCCGCGACGGTCAGCTTGCCGGTGGCGCGCGCGACCTGGTGGATGGCGCGGACGATCTGTTGCGAGACCTTGTTCTCGATCAGGTCGTGGATGAAGCGTCCGTCGATCTTCACTTCATCGACTGCCAGCGTCTGCAGGTAGCCGAACGAGCACAGGCCCGAGCCGAAGTCGTCGAGGCTGAACCTGCAGCCGATGGCCTTGAAATCGGCTATGGCATCGCGCGCGGCCGACAGGTGGTCGATCGCGGCGGTCTCGGTGATTTCGAAGCAGAGTTTACCGGCCGCCAGGTTTGCGTTGCGCACCTCGCGGTACAGCGCGTACATGAAATTGCCGTCGCTGATGGATTTTGCCGAAAGGTTCAGGGAAATGTTGTCGAGCTTCTGCAGGGCCTGCGGATTGTTCTGCACCCAGTTGAGCACGAAGCGCGAGCTGAAGCGGTCGAGCTCCGACGACAGGCCGTAGTGCTCCAGCGTCGCGATGGTTTCCTGCGGCAGCGTCACGAACTGACCGTCCTGCTTCTGCCGGATCAGGAACTCCGCCTTGGCCAGCCGTGGCTTTGCGCTGCGGATGTCCATGATCGGTTGCGGGTGCAGCACCAGGCGATCCTCGGTGAGCAGCCTGCGGAAATTGACCACCAGGTGCGCGCGGACGGCATCGGCGTTGTTGTCGGTGCTGCGCCCGCGCGAGCTGAAGATCTGGTTGATGCCGCGCGTCTTCGAGATTGCGCAGGCGTCGGCGGCGTCTTCCAGCGCCGGCACCCAGGGATTGTCCTGGGCGACGACCACCAGGCCGATGGCCACCGCGAGGTGGTTGTTGCCGATGCGCGAAGGATAGTGGATCGCCGTCAGCATGCCGCGCAGCCTCTCGGCCTCGTCGGCCGCGCTCTGCGGATGGTCGATCGCCTTGACCGCGACGAACTCGTTGCTCCACAGGCGCGTGGCCAGGCCCGAGGGCTGCGCCCACTGGGCGAGCACCTTTGCGACGTTGTCGATGACGCTGTCGCCGTATTGCGGGCTGGCGAAGCGGTTGAGCGTGCGCATGTGCCGCACATCGATGTAGACCAGCGCGGCGCTGGGGTAGAAATTCCATTTCTGCAGGTCCAGCAGCAGCTTGGCGTATGCAGAAACGGACATTTTTTCGGGCCTGAACGGGGATGCACGTCATTTATCGGCCGCGAATGCCCCGCCTTGAGGAAAAACGGTCTCCGTCCGTCGGCGACGACCGGTGCCGCAGGCTGCGACGGGACGCGGTCAGCCTTATGGCGTGCGTGCGGTCAGCCGGCGGCCGCGCATGAGATCGGGCACGTGGGCCTGAGCGCCGAGAATCATCGCCTGCAGCAGCGACAGCATCTCGTCGGTCAGCGCCTGCGGCGAGGGCGGTTCTGCGGCGCTGAGCCATTCGGTCAGCAGCTCGTTGACCGCGCCCATCAGCGCGACGCAGGACAGGTGGTAGTTGCGCTGCGGCACTTCACCGGCCTGCGCCAGCTGTTCGGCGTGGGCCTCGACGACGCTGGCGAACTGGTGGATGACCGCACGCCGGTGCCGCTCCAGTTCCGGGCTGACGCCGATCACCTCGATGCAGGCGATGCGGCCGTAGCGCGGCTCCTCGGCGTAGGCGCGTACCAGTGCGCGGATCGCGTTGGCGATGCGCTCGCTGGCGCTGCCGGCCGGCCGCGATATCGCCTCGCGCAGGAAGCGGCGGGTGTAGGCGACGGCATCGTCGTAGACCGCCAGCAGCAGCGCCTCGCGGCTGTCGAACTGTTCGTAGAAATGCCGGGTGGTGACCCGCGCCTCGCTGCAGATCAGTTCGATCGGCGTCTTGTGGTAGCCGCGCGCGGTGAACAGCCCGAGGCCGGCCTCGAGCAGGCGCTGGCGCCGCTCCTGCATGAGCTCGTCGGCGCTGCGGCCGGCGTAGCCGCGTCGGTGGCCGTCGGCGGTGGTGGCCGGCAGCCAGCGCGGACGCGTGGTCTTGGCGGCGCGGCGCGGCGCATCGGCGTCCTTTTTCATGATGCGGTCATGAATGCTTTTGCAGGTATTCCCGCAGCGCCACGGCGTTGTTCTCGGTCTCGTTGTGCGCGCCGAACAGCAGGGTCGCATGGCCCTTGCGCAGCTCGGCGCGCAGCTGCGCCACGACCTCCG
>DATMTG010000346.1:0-3682 GCA_035565075.1 Stenotrophobium sp. | reverse complement strand
GCTCGATCTCGAACTCGATGGCTTTTTCGACGTAACGGAAGGAGTTGACGTTCTTGGTCTCGGTGCGCGTGCCGAACTTGCTCTCGCCCTTGCGGCGCACGGAGACGTTGGCATCGCAGCGGAACGAGCCTTCCTGCATGTTGCCGTCGCAGACGCCGAGATACACCACCAGCTGATGCAGCTTCTTGAGATAGGCGACGGCCTCGGCGGACGAACGGATGTCCGGCTCGGAGACGATCTCAATCAGCGGCGTGCCGGCACGATTGAGGTCGATACCCGTCATGCCGGCATAAGCCTCGTGCAGCGATTTGCCGGCGTCCTCTTCCAGGTGCGCGCGGGTGATGCCGATGCGCTTGGCCGTGCCGCCTTCCGGCTCGATGTCGAGATGGCCGTGCGCCACGATCGGCAGTTCGTACTGCGAGATCTGGTAGCCCTTGGGCAGGTCGGGATAGAAATAGTGCTTGCGCGCGAACACGCAGCGCGGCGCGATCTGCGCGTCCACCGCCAGGCCGAATTTCACCGCCATCCGCACCGCCTCGGCATTGAGCACCGGCAACACGCCGGGCATGCCCAGATCGATCGCGCAGGCCTGGGTATTCGGTTCGGCGCCGTAGGCCGTCGCCGCGGGCGAAAAAATCTTGGACTTCGTCAGCAGCTGGCAGTGCACCTCCAGCCCGATCACGGCTTCCCACTGGTTATCGTGAGCCATCATTCAAATCCCTTCGGCGACTGCTTGTGCCAGTCCGTCGCCTGCTGATACTGGTGCGCGACATTGAGCAGCCGTGCTTCATCGAAATAATTGCCCATCAACTGGAAACCGACCGGCAGCCCGTCGACAAATCCGCAGGGCAGGCTCATCGCCGGGATACCGGCGAGGTTGGCGGCAATGGTGTAGATGTCGTTGAGGTACATCGCCACCGGGTCATCGGTCTTGGCGCCGAGCTTGAACGCCACGTCGGTCGCCGTCGGCCCGAGGATCACATCGACGCTCTCGTAGGCGCGGCGGAAATCGTCGCTGATCAGGCGACGCACTTTCTGCGCCTGCAGATAATAGGCGTCGTAGTAGCCATGACTCAGCACATAGGTGCCGATCATGATGCGGCGCTGCACCTCGGCGCCGAAACCTTCGCCGCGCGATTTCTTGTACAGCTCTTCAAGCGTGCCGGCCTCGTCGCTGCGATGACCGTAACGCACGCCGTCAAAGCGCGCGAGATTGCTCGATGCCTCGGCCGGCGCGACGACGTAGTAGGTCGGCACCGACAGCGGCGAATTCGGCAGCGAGATTTCCCGCATCGTCGCGCCGAGTTCCTCGAGCTTGCGGATCGCGCCTTCGACGCAGGCGCGCACGCCAGGGGCCATGCCGTCGGCGAAATACTCCTTCGGCAGGCCGATGCGCAGACCCTTGAGCGGCTGGTCCAGCGCAGCAAGGTAATCCTCGACCGGGCGATCCATGCTGGTCGAATCACGCGGATCGAAGCCGGCCATCGCCTGCAACACGCCGGCCGCATCCTCGGCCGAGCGCGCGACCACGCCGGCCTGGTCGAGCGATGAGGCGAAGGCGATCATGCCGTAGCGCGAGACGCGGCCGTAGGTCGGCTTGATGCCGGTGAGATTGGTCAGCGCCGCCGGCTGGCGGATCGAGCCGCCGGTGTCGGTGGCGGTGGCGACCGGCGCCAGACCGGCGGCGACTGCAGCGACCGATCCGCCGGAAGAGCCGCCGGGCACGCGCGTCACATCCCAGGGATTCTTCACCGGGCCGTACCAGCTGGTCTCGTTCGACGAGCCCATCGCGAACTCGTCCATGTTGGCCTTGCCGAGCATGACCATACCGGCGGCGTCGAGCTTCTCGACGATGGTGGCGTCGTAGGGCGCGATGAAACGGTCCAGCATCAGTGAGGCGCAGGAGGTGCGCACGCCTTCAGTGCAGAAGATGTCCTTCTGCAACAGCGGAATTCCGGTCAGCGCGCCGCCCTGGCCGCGGGCGATGCGCGCATCGGCGGCATCGGCCTGGCGCAATGCGCGCTCGGCGGTGACGGTAATGCAGCTGTTGAGCTGAGGGTCCAGCGTGTCGATGCGATGCAGGAAATGCCGGGTCAGTTCACGCGAGCTGAACTGCTTCGCTTTCAAGCCTTCGCCAAGCTGGCGCAGGCTGAACTGGTGCAGCGCCCCGGCGCTCACTCGATCACCTTGGGCACGAGGTAGAGGCCGTCCTGCACGGCCGGGGCGTGGGCCTGGAAGCTGTCGCGCCGGTCCTGCTCGGTCACCTCGTCGGCCCGCAGGCGCTGGGTCATGTCCATGGGATGCGCCATCTCGCGCACGCCCCCGGTGGCCGCGGCGGACAGCTGTCCCACCAGGTCCAGGATGTCCGAAAGCTGGCGCGCATAGGGCTCGACCTGCTCCGGTTTGAGTTGCAGCCGCGCAAGCTGCGCGACCTGCCGGATTTGCTCAGCAGTTAGGCTCATTGTCTGAAAAAAATGGTTTATGATGTGCGAATGCACAATCTTAACGGTTGTGGGCCTGCGCCGCACGGTTCGGGCCTTCATACTGACCCTCTTTCCACATTCCCTCACCTAAAAGTCGCCGACCATGTTTGATGCTGTCCGCCGTTTATTCGTCAACGACCTCTCCATCGACCTTGGCACTGCCAACACGCTCGTCTATGTGCGTGATGAAGGCATCGTGCTGAACGAACCCTCCGTCGTCGCCATCCGCATGGATACGCGCGGCAGCAAGAAGATCGAGGCCGTGGGCATCGACGCCAAGCGCATGCTCGGCCGCACGCCCAACAACATCTCCACCATCCGCCCTCTGCGCGACGGCGTCATCGCCGACTACACCGTCACCGAGAAGATGCTGCAGCACTTCATCCGCAAGGTGCAGAAGGGCCGCATGATGCGCCCGATCACCCGCGTGGTGGTGTGCGTGCCCTACGGCTCGACCCAGGTCGAGCGCCGAGCCATCCGCGAGTCGGTCGAGAACGCCGGCGCGCGCAAGGTCTATGTGATTGAAGAACCGATCGCCGCCGCCATGGGCGCCGGCATCCCGATCGGCGAAGCGCGCGGCTCGATGGTGGTCGACATCGGCGGCGGCACCTCCGAGGTCGCGGTGATCTCGCTCAACGGCATCGTCTACGCCGAATCGGTGCGCATCGGCGGCGACAAGTTCGACGAGGCCATCGTTTCTTACGTTCGCCGCCAGTACAACATGCTGATCGGCGAAGCCACCGCCGAGCGCATCAAGCAGGAAATCGGCACCGCCTTCCCGGGCCACGAAGTACAGGAAATCGACGTCGTCGGCCGCCACCTCGCCGCCGGTGTGCCGCGCAATTTCACGATGAATTCCAACGAGATCCTCGACTCGCTGCAGGAACCGCTGGCCGGCATCGTCAAGGCGGTCAAGCAGGCGCTGGAGCGCACCCCGCCGGAACTCGGCTCCGACGTCGCCGAGCGCGGCATCGTGCTCACCGGCGGCGGCGCGCTGCTGCGCGATCTCGACAAGCTGATCTCGGAAGAAACCGGCCTGCCGGTGATCATCGCCGACGATCCGCTGACCTGCGTCGCGCGTGGCGGCGGCATGGTGCTGGACATGCTCGACCGCCAGTCCGACTTCTACAGCATGGAATAAGCGTTTCAGGGGCACCCGCTGTGCCGGAAACCCTGGAATAATTTGTTATTTTTTTATA
>DATMTG010000345.1:0-7241 GCA_035565075.1 Stenotrophobium sp. | reverse complement strand
CCTCAGTTATTACCAGGATGGCCGCAAGGCGCTCTACGCCGTCGACGAGGCCGGCAATTACACGACGGTGGCGTCCTCGGGCTGGAAGATCGAGGAACAGGTGACTTCCGATGCCGCCAACGAATACCGGCGGCTGGCGGAGGCCGCCTTGCTGCGCGCACGCGCCGGACAGAGCGCAGCGCTGGAATACCACATGTACGCGCAGCGCATGGATGTGCCGATGCTGGCCGAGACCGCGCGCACCTGGCAGTGGCGTGTGCGGCGTCACCTGCGTCCGCGGGTATTCGCCCGCCTGAGCAACGCCTGGCTGCGCCGTTACGGCGAGGCGCTGGGACTGAGCGTCGAGCAACTGAAGAGCCTGCCGGCATGATCGTCGAGAACTTCCAGCATCGCCACGCCGGCCACTGCGAGAGCGGCGTCACCGCCTCGCTGCTGACGCACTACGGGCTACCCCTGTCGGAGCCGATGGCGTTTGGCCTGTCTGCGTCCTTGACCTTCGTGCACCTGCCGTTCGTGAAGATCGGCGGCTTCCCGCTGACGGCCTACCGCATGCTGCCTGGCAGCATCTACAAGGGTCTGCGTGCGGCGCTGGGACTGCGCATGCAGACGCAGAAGTTCGGCGACGAGGACGCGGCGATGCTGGCGCTCGACCAACGGCTGGCCGCCGGACAGCCGGTGGGTCTGCAGACCTCGGTGTACTGGCTGCCGTATTTTCCGCCGGACATGCGTTTCCATTTCAACGCCCACAACATGATCGTCTACGGCAAGGACGGTGACGATTACCTGGTCAGCGATCCGGTGTTCGACCAGCCGCAACGCTGTCCGGCCAGGGACCTGCGCAAGGCGCGGTTTGCGCAGGGCACTTTTGCGCCCAGGGGACTGATGTATTTCCCGGCCTCCTTCAAGGCGGATTTCGATCTCGAGCGGGCGGTGCGCCGGGCGGTCGTGAAAACCTGGCGCATGATGCTGTACACGCCGTTGCCGTTCGTCGGGGTCGGCGCCATCCGCCGCCTGGCCAACAGCGTCGAGCGGTTGCCGCAAAAACACCCGGACCCGCGCTACGCCCGTCTCTATGTCGGCAACATCGTCCGCATGCAGGAAGAAATCGGTACGGGCGGCGGCGGCTTCCGGTTCATGTACGCCGCATTTCTGCAGGAGGCCGGCAGGAAACTGGACAGCGCCTTGCTGCTCGAGGCTGCGGTGCTGATGACCGCAACCGGCGACTGCTGGCGCGAGTTTGCCCTGATGGGTGCGCAGTTCGGCCGCAAGAAGCAGGAGATCGACTGCGCCGCGCTGGCTGCAAAACTCCGGCAATGCGCCGATCAGGAAGAAGCCGTCTATCGCAGGCTCAAGCGGCTGTAGCGATTTTGCGCGCAACCATCCGGCGGCCCAGGCGCAGCTCGCCGGTGCCGGCACTGCCCAGATAGCGGGTCAGCGCGAGTGCATCTGCGGGGCCCTGTGCGGCGGGTTGCGCCAGGTCATGCCCGGCCGGTTCGATCTGCGCGATCGGCGTGGCGCAGTCCTGATCGAAGTAGAACCAGTGGCTGGACTCGTACAGCGGCGCATCGGCGCCCAATCCGAGGCGCACACGCTGCTCGGACAGCGGCCAGACGCCTTCCTCGACGTAGCCCAGCAACGCGCGGCGGTGTTGCGCCGAGTGCAGCATCAGCAACTCCAGCGCAGCCTCGAGCGATTCATGATTGCGATGCAGGGCCAGCTGCGGGCCGCTGAGTCCCAGGTGATTGGCGATGTAGTAGCCCGCCATGTTGCCCGAGACGTTCATGAACTCGAAGGGCGAGGGCGCCCGGCCTTCGAGCTCCATGCCCTGCAGGATTTTCACCGAGTCGGCCAGCATCGGCGAGTCGCAGGCCAGGTACAGCGCGGTGTCGCCGGAGATTTCCCCGGCATGTTGCCGGCAGCGGCATGCGCCGAGCAGCGCCAGCTCGATGAAGCGATTGATGCGCCGGAAATTCTGGCCGGTTTCCGCCTTGAGCAGAACGCGCAGGTCGAGCGGCTCGGGCACCAGTTCCTGATGCAGCGCGCCAAAGGCCCTGAGCTTCAGCATGGCGCCATCACCAGGCTGCAGTTATTGCCGCCAAAGCCGAAGAAATTCAGCAGGACAGGGCCGGGGCCGATGGGCGTGGAGATCATCGCGGGCTTGATGCCCAAAGCCGGATCGACGGTCGTGAACCCCGCCGTCGCCGGCAAGTCACCGCGCTCGAGGCAGCCCTGCACGACCAGGGTTTCGAGCACGCCGCAGGCTCCGAGGGTGTGACCCAGTACCGGCTTGATGGACGTGAAGGGCGGCAGGTTCCCGGCAAAGACTTGCCGCAGACCCAGGGCCTCGCCCTGATCGTTGCTGGCCGTGCCGGTGCCATGCGCCTTGACCGCCCTGATCTCCTGCGCCGCGACGCCGGCATCGGCCAGGGCGAGGCGGATCACCTGCGCGATAGTTTCCGGGGATGGGTTGGTCGGGTGGGTGGCATCGCAGAGATTGGCCCCACCCTGCAGGCACCAGCGGGCATCGGCCGTAAGAGTGCCGCTCAGGACCGTGGCGGCCACCGCCTCACCCAGAATGATGCCTTCGCGCGCAGCATCGAAGGGACGGCAGGCATCACGGGCGACGAGCAGCATGCTCCTGAAACCCAGCAACGAGATTCGGTTCTGGCATTCGACTCCCAGGACCAGCGCGTGATCGAGGCGCTCTTCACGGATCATCCATGCGGCATAAAGCAGGGCATTGGCGCTGGCCGAACAGGCGGTGCTGAAGGTGTAACAGGGCCCGCCGATGCCGCAGGCATGCGCGAGCCTTTGCGCCATCGCACCGTGCAAGGGTTGCCGGATCGCGATACCGGCCTGACCGGATCTGCGCTCGGCGGCATAGTGGCGCTCATGCTCGGCAATGTCGCCCGATGAGGTGCCGATGAACAAACCGGTACGGGACAAATCCGAAGCTTTCAACTGCGCCCCGGCGATTGCCGCAGCCGCGACTTCCTGCAGGCGTCCGGCGGATGGCAGCGAACCGGGAATCGCGCAATAAGGCAGGCTGATTTCGCTTTCGAGATCGGGCAGCACCACACGCCCTTGCGGCACGCGCTGCTGAAGGCAGGCGTCGGCCGCTGCGGCGATGCCCCAGCCATGACTGCTGAGGCTTGCTCCGCCGTTGAAATAAACCGGCCTCGGCGCCCGGCTCATCTAGGCTGGCTGCAGGAAATCAGCCAGGGTATTGATGCTGGCCATGATGCGGCGCACCTGCTTGGGATCTTCCACGCGCACGCCGAATTGCAGGTGGATCGCCATCGAGATCTGCAACGCATCGATGGAGTCGAGCTGCACCGCCGAATCCGGTCCGAACAGCACGGCATCATCGGCGATGCTGCCGGGGTCGATATCCTTGTCGGCTTCCTTCACGATCAATTGTTTCAGGCGCAGCTTGAATGCCGGGTCCAGTGATCCGTTCATTTATTCCGGTTTCGCTTATTGATGGTGGCGGTAGAAGTAACCCGCGAAAGTGAGGCTCAGCAGGCCGAACAGCATCAGCATCCCGGCCTGCGGCAGGACATCCTGCCACCCGCCCTGACGCAGGACGATAGCCCAGAATCCGTCCAGGCTCCAGGCCATCGGCGAAATCTCCGTCAGTCTCTGCATCGCAGGAGGCATCACCATCTTGGGTACCATGATGCCGCCCAGCGCAGCGAGTATCAGGCTGATGGCGCCGCCGGCGATCGTCGCCTGCACGGTGGTGCGCACGACGACCGCCACCAGTAACGCAAGACTGATGGCTGCAAAACTCGTGGCCGAGCCGATCAGCCATAGTCCCGCAGGACTTTGGCCCAGGGTCAGCCGGTCGCCGCCCAGCAGCGGCACCAGCCATATCCCGATGGCCAGCATCAGCAGCATCTGCACCATGTTGACGATGTAGTAGGGAAGCGCTTTGGATGCAAACAACTCGACGGCGGTGACATTAAGGGCGCGCAATCTCAGCAGGCTGCCCTGGCCGCGCTCGATGACGAAGGTGGTGGCCAGCGGAATCACGGTGAAAAAGATCGCGAAGATCAGCCATGCCGGCACATTCTGCTGGACCGATGTCGGCGCCTGCATGCGGTGCCCGTTCTGCGCGACGAAGTTTTCCGCGATCGGCAGGTGCCGGGGATCGTTGACGTAGCGCAGCAGGCGGATCTTGTCCCTTGGGTAGCCCAGTACCGTTTCCAGCAGGTAATCGCTCTGCACGGATTGCACGACCTGCCTCAGTGTCAGCGCGACGGCGGCCTTGAGCTGCGGCGGGATGCCTGGCGAATAACTGACCTGCAACAGGGTCGGCTCGGATTCGCCCTGGATGTAGTCATCGGCAAAATCGTAACGGGTGGCCAGCAACTCGGAAAAACCCTTGAGGATTCGCACATGCACCTGGGCGTCGCCGGTCGCCGTGATTTCAAGACCGGGAGATTCGCGCAGGGCTTTTTCCAGCGTATGCGAAAGCTGCCCGCCATCCAGGTTGCTGATCGCGACATGGATGCGCAGCATCGATTGTGGGTTGAACGCGTCCTGCAATGCCAGCGACATGATCAGGATGAAGCTGGCGGGCACGACGAACAGCACCAGCAGGCCATGCTTGTCCCGGAGCAACAGCAGCAACTCTTTGCTGCACAGGGCGAGGAAACGCGCCATCAATCGTCTCTCGTCCCGTGCTGGGTGAGCCTCAGGAACAATGCTTCGAGATTGGCATCGCCTTGCGCCAGCAGGGTCTTGAGTGGCCCCTCGGCGATGATGCGGCCATGATCGAGGATGGCGATCCGCTCGCAAGCACGCTCGATCTCGTCCATGTAGTGCGTGGTGTAGAGCACGGTGATGCCCTGCTGCGCCAATGACCTGATGGTCTGGATCAGGAAATGGCGCGACTGGGGATCAACGCCCACCGTCGGCTCGTCCAGCAGCAGGAAATCCGGTTTGCCGAGCAGGCCGATGGCCAGGTTGAGCCGGCGTTGCAAGCCGCCGGACAGCGTGCCCGCGGCCTGGTCCAGGTGCCGGCCCAGATTGGCGGTTTCGACGCTGAAACGGATCTGTTCGCCGGAGCCGCCGGACAGCGTCGAAAAAATCCGGAGGTTTTCGCCTGCGGTCAGGCTGGGATAAAAAGCCAGCTGCTGCGGGACATAGCCGATGCGGCGCCGGATGGCCGGCAGATCGCGGTCGAGGCTCAGATCCCCGACGCGGATGTCTCCCACATCCTTCTGAAGCATCCCGGTCAGTATCGAGATCAGGGTGGTCTTGCCGGCGCCATTGGGGCCAAGCAACCCGAACACGTGGCCACGATCGATAGTCAGGCTGACGTCGTCCAGTGCCGCAGACGCGGCGCCGTGGTAACGTTTGCTCAGGTGGGCGATCTTGATCACGTTCGATTGCTGCGTATCAATGCTTTGAAAATATTGTGGAATTCAGCACATGCCGGCGATGCCACGGAAACCATTTGTCCTGCTTGCACTGCTGTCCACGCTGTTCTCCATCCCCGTGGCCGCGCAGCAGCAGGGCGTCGTCGAGAACCGCCTTCAGCTGATGCAGCAACGGCGCCAGAGGCTACATGACAAATGGGAACAACGCTTTCGTGCCGCCGATACGGATCATAGCCGGACTCTGAGTCGCGCAGAGTGTGTCAAAGCCGGTCTTCCGGCATCGATCATCGACAATTTCGACAGGATCGACGCCAACCATGACGGGCAACTCAGCCCGGAGGAATTGATCGCGGTGTATGAAAAACGTCTGCAAGCCCAGCGTAGTGAACCGGTTGCTGCCGGGACTCCGTCCGCCATGGATAAATCCCCCTAACCGGACCGCAAACTTGTGCACTGCAAAATAAGTGCCGCTATAATGTGCGCCGTTTTGGCGCGCCGGCCGGCGCGCGCAACAGTTTTATCCACTTGACCTCATAGAGGAAGATCAACACATGACCAGTCGCGACGAGCAAATCAAGGCCCTTGAAAAGGATTGGGCGACCAACCCCCGCTGGAAGAATGTCAAGCGCAATTATTCCGCCGCGGACGTTGTTCGCCTGCGGGGCAGCGTTGCCGTCGAGCACACGCTCGCCAAGCGTGGTGCCGAGAAGCTCTGGAAGCTGGTCAATGGCGAAGCCAAGAAGGGCTACGTCAACGCGTTCGGCGCGATCACCGCCGGTCAGGCGATGCAGCAGGCCAAGGCCGGCCTCGAAGCCGTTTATCTCTCGGGCTGGCAGGTTGCCGCCGACGGCAACACGTCCGAGACCATGTACCCGGACCAGTCGCTGTACGCGTACGACTCCGTGCCGACCATGGTTCGCCGCATCAACAACACGTTCAAGCGCGCTGACGAAATCCAGTGGTCGCGTGGAATCGAGCCGGGCAGCAAGGAGTATCACGACTACTTCCTGCCGATCGTTGCGGACGCGGAAGCCGGCTTCGGCGGCGTTCTCAACGCTTTTGAACTGATGAAGAACATGATTACCTCCGGTGCCGCCGGCGTGCACTTCGAGGACCAGCTCGCTGCGGTCAAGAAGTGCGGCCACATGGGTGGCAAGGTGCTGGTGCCGACTGCGGAAGCCTGCGAAAAGCTGACCGCCGCACGTTTCGCCGCCGACGTCATGGGTGTGCCGACCATCGTGCTCGCACGCACCGATGCCGAAGCCGCCAACCTGATCACCTCCGACCATGATGCCAACGACAAGCCGTTCCTGACCGGCGAGCGCACGCAGGAAGGCTTCTTCCGCGTCAAGAACGGTCTCGAGCAGGCCATCTCGCGCGGCGTTGCGTACGCACCGTATGCGGACCTCGTCTGGTGCGAAACCGGCGTGCCGGACATCGGCTTCGCGCGTGAATTCGCGCAGGCCGTGCTGGCCAAGAACCCGGGCAAGCTGCTGAGCTACAACTGCTCGCCGTCGTTCAACTGGAAGAAGAACCTCGACGACAAGCAGATCGCCAAGTTCCAGGACGATCTCTCGGCGCTCGGCTACAAGTACCAGTTCATCACCCTGGCCGGCATCCATATCAACTGGTACAACACCTTCCAGTTCGCGCATGCCTACGCCCGCGGCGAAGGCATGAAGCACTACACCGAAATGGTGCAGGAGCCGGAATTCGCGGCGCGCGAGAAGGGCTACACCTTCGTCTCGCACCAGCAGGAAGTCGGTGCCGGCTACTTCGACGACGTCACCACCGTGATCCAGGGCGGCTCGTCGAGCGTCAAGGCACTGAGCGGCTCGACCGAAGAAGCGCAGT
>DATMTG010000344.1:0-9139 GCA_035565075.1 Stenotrophobium sp. | reverse complement strand
TAAACTGTGCGAATGACCGATGACACGCGCCCGCGACATACAACAGGGCCGGCAATGGAGGGACTATGGGCGGACTGCTGAACCGGGTCTACTTCTGGCTGGCGTCGCTGATGTTCAAGCCGCTACAGTACTTGATCCAGTATCGCCTGACGCGCAGCGACATCCGCGCCGAACTCAAGCTCGATCCGACCAAGCCGGTCGTCTTCATCCTGCCGGCGCGTTCCTGGGCCGACCTGTTCGTGCTCGACCGCATCTGCAAGGACCTCGCCCTGCCGCGGCCGAGCCGCACCGGCCTCAATTTCCCGACGCCCGAGCGGGCCGGCGTGGTCTACCTGCCGGCTCTGCTGGAAACCCGCCTGCGCGCCACCGAGTTGATGCGGCTGATGGAAACCGCCATCGCCACCCAGTCCTATGAAGCGCAGCTGGTGCCGGTGTCGCTGTTCTGGGGCCGCGATCCCGGCAAGGAAACCAGCCTGTTCAAGCTGGCCTTCTTCGACAGCCCGCAGGCCAGCGCGATCCGCAAGCTGTTCATCATCATCGCCAACGGCCGCAACGTCTTCGTCAACTTCGCGCTGCCACTGTCGTTCCGCGGCTTCGTCGACAAGGAGCCCGACGCCGCCACCACCATCCGCAAACTGCGGCGCGTGATGCACTTCCATTTCCTGCGCGCGCGCACCGCCGCGCTGGGGCCGACGCTGCTGCGGCGGCAGGTGGTGATCGACGGGCTGCTCAAGTCCGCCGGCGTGCAGCGCGCGATCGACAACGGCAACTCGGAAAAAACCCGCACGCCGGAGCAGCGCCGCCGCTACGCGCGCAAATGCGCCGAGGAAATCTGCGCCGACTACTCGACGCTGAGCCTGACCTTCCTCGAGCGCTTCCTCGGCACTTTTGTCTGGCACCGCGTGTTCAAGGGCATCGACGTGCAGGGCATGGAGCGGATGCGCCAGCTGGCGCAGTCGCATGAAATCATCTACATGCCCTGCCACCGCTCGCACGCCGACTACCTGCTGGTGTCCTATTCGCTGTACCACGCCGGCCTGGTGCCGCCGCACATCGCCGCCGGCATCAACCTCAACATGCCGCTGGTCGGTGGCCTGCTGCGCCGCTGCGGCGCGTTCTTCATGCGCCGCAGCTTCTCCGGCGACCGCATTTACACCGCCGTGTTCCGCGCCTACGTCGATTCGCTGATCCAGCGCGGCTACCCGATCGAATTCTTCCCCGAGGGCGGACGCAGCCGCACCGGCCGCCTGCTGGTTCCCAAGACCGGCCTGCTGAGCATGGTGGTCGAGGCCAGCCTCAAGCAGCGCACCCGCAAGGTGCTGCTGGTGCCGGTGTTCATCGGCTACGACAAGTGCTGGGAACTGAACAGCTACTCGAAGGAGTTGCGCGGCGGCGCCAAGCAGAAGGAATCGGTGCAGGGCCTGCTCAAGGCCAGCAAGATTCTCGGCAAATCCTACGGCAAGGCCTACGTCAATTTCGGCGAACCGATCAACCTGCAGGACTTCGCCGACCAGCAGCTGCCGGGCTGGCGCGAGAGCTTCAGCGGCACATCCGAAAACCTGCCCGAAGGCTTCAAGCGCATGGTGACCACCCTCGGCACCGAACACATGCGCCGCATCAACGCCGCCGCCGTCGCCAACCCGGTCAGCGTCGCCGCGGTGGCGCTGCTCTCCTCTCCGCAGCGTGCGGTCAGCGAGGAAGAGCTGGTCGAACAGACCGGCCACCTGGTCTGGCTGCTCAAGGGCCAGCACTACAGTGACCTGCAATACATCCCGGAGCCCGCACCGCGCAGCATCGTCGAGTGGTCGGTGCCGATCGCGCGCATCCAGCGGATCTCCCATCCCTGGGGCGACCTGCTGGCACTGGCGGACCGCGACGCCGTGCTGCTGACCTACAACCGCAACAACATCCAGCACCTGTTTGCGCTGCCCTCGCTGGTCGCCAACTTCTTCCGCACCCGCGGGCACCTGTCGGAAGAAGCCGTCATCACCGGCTGCCGCGCGCTGTACCCGTTCCTGCGCACCGAATTCTTCCTGCGCTGGCCGCCCGAGTCCTGCGAAGCGGCGGTGCGCGAGTGCATCCAGATCATGGAAAAGCTCGGCCTGTTCAGTCGCGGCGAAAACGGCGTACTGCTGCGGCCGGACGTGACCCACCCGGCATTCTCGACGCTGGCCATGCTCGGCCGCATCATGAGCGAGACGCTGGAACGCTACTGCATGACCACCCTGCTGCTGGCCGAGGAGCGCAAGAGCCAGCAGGCCCTGGGGCGCGAAAGCTTCGAGAAGGACTGCCAGCTGCTGGCCGAGCGCATGGCCGTCCTCACCGGCCGCGACGCGCCGGAGTTCTTCGACAAGAGCCTGTTCCGCGGCCACCTCAACACCTTGATCGAAATCGGGCTGGTGATCGAAACCGACGCCAGGACCCTGTCGGTGGACGCCCGCATCGCCCGCATCGCCGAGCGCTCGCTGGAACTGCTGTCCGACGAGGCCCGTCAAACCCTGATGCAACTGCTGTCGCGCCGGCGCCTGACATCACCGGATGCGGACGGCGGCGCCGAGCCGCCGGCCTCGAACAAGGCTGCGGAATAGGCGAATTTTACCTGCCCACCCGCACCCGGATGACTTGCGTATAATCGGCCGCTGTCGAGGCAGCCGCCTCTTTCATCCAGCTACCTACAGAAACCCGGGAGTCCTATGTCCAAGTCTTACACCCTGCTGGCGGCATTCGTCGCTGTCAGCCTGATCACGGCCTGCAAACCGGCCGCCAACAGCACCGCCAGCAGCGGCGACAAAGCCACTGACGCCGCCGGCCTGACCACCGACGCGCAGAAGTTCGGCTACGCCATCGGCATCGATCTCGGCAAGTCGCTGCAACCGGTCAAGGCCGAGGTGGATGTGGCCGCGCTCAAGCAGGGACTCGACGACGCCAGCAACGGCGTCACGCCGAAGATGGACGACAAGGCGCGCGAGGAGATCAAGAACACCGTCGCCAAGAAGATGCAGGAAGAGCAGATGGAAAAGCGCATGGCCGAAGGCAAGAAAGCGCAGGAAGACGGTGACAAGTTCCTCGCCGAAAATGCCAAGAAGCCCGGCGTGAAGACCACCGCCAGCGGCCTGCAGTATGTCGTCGAGAAGGAAGGCACCGGCGCGCATCCCAAGGCCACCGACGAGGTCACGGTCAACTACGTCGGCACGCTGATCAACGGCGAGAAGTTCGACAGCTCCTACGACCGCAACCAGCCGGTCACCTTCCCGCTCAACCAGGTCATCCCCGGCTGGACCGAAGGCCTGCAGCTGATGACCGTCGGCTCCAAGTACAAGTTCTTCCTGCCGGCCAAGCTGGCCTACGGCGAGCGTGGCGCCGGCATGAAGATCGGCCCCAACGAAACCCTGGTGTTCGAAGTCGAACTGCTCAGCATCGGGAAAGACAAGGCCGACGACAAGAAAGCGGCGAAGAAGTAATCGATTGCCCTCCTCGTAGCGCTGACGAGGAGTGGCTAGCAGCGCTCAAGCCCCGCCTGATGTATCAGGCGGGGTTTTTGTTGCGTACTGCTCCGGAAGGCGCTGGATCAACACTATTTGAGACGGCACGTTAGCCCTTGCGGGCCGACAGCGATGCGGGGCTGAAAGCGCCCTTGCCGATCGAAAATCGGGCTGCGATGGTTGCGCGAAGCAGACACGCAGACGATCCGCCCCTGAACCGCGATGCCGTTGCCGCCGTCGAGCTGCTTGTCGCCGTGCCATGTTCGACCGCCGGGTTTACCCCTACGTGACCGGCTCGGGGCACTCGGACAAAGCTTCGGGCCGCCTCCGCCCAGCTTCATCGCCGCAGCAATTGGGTCATTGCGAACAAGCCCAGCGCTTGACTCTTGACCTGACTCCATGGTTTAGGCTTGGTGTCAACCGCACCACGGAGCGATCCATGCCCACCCTGAACATTGGCAAACTGGCCAGTCAGGCCCGCGTACCCATCGACACCATCCGCTACTACGAGCGCAGCGGCTTGCTGCCCGAGCCGCAGCGCCGGCCCTCCGGTTACCGCGTCTATGACGCGGATGCGGTATTGCGCCTGCGTTTCATCCGTCGCGCCAAACAGCTCGGTTTCACGCTGGACGAGATTGCCGAGTTGATGGCGCTCAGTGCCAGCGACGACGTCAAGGCGGTCAAGGCCGCCGCACAGGCACGGCTGGAGAACATCGAGACGCGCATCCGCGAGTTGCAGCGCATGCGCCGCGGCCTGAAGCAGCTCATCGAACACTGTCCCGGCCATGGCCGGGCGCAGGATTGCCCCATCATCAACGCCCTCAACAAGGACATCCCATGAACGACTGCTGCCATCACCCCGCCCAGACACAAGCGACCGACCCGGTCTGTGGCATGACGGTGAATCCGGCCACGGCCAGGCACCGACACGCGCACGATGGGCAGGACTATTTTTTCTGCTCCAATGGCTGCCGCGAGAAATTCGCCGGCGATCCGGCGCGCTATCTTTCGCCGCGCGAGGCAGCCCCTGCCGACTCGAGCGCAATGTACACCTGCCCCATGCACACGGAGGTGCAGCAGCAGGGCCCCGGCACCTGCCCCAAGTGCGGCATGGCGCTGGAGCCCATGCAGATCAGCCTGGACGAAGCCGAGAATCCGGAACTGGTCGACTTCAGGCGGCGATTCTGGATTGGCCTGGTGCTGACGCTGCCGGTGTTCGTGCTGGAAATGGGCGGACATTTCCTCGGCTGGCATCCACTGCCGGGCCAGACCTCGAACTGGGCGCAGTTGCTGCTGGCCACGCCGGTGGTGTTGTACTGCGGCTGGCCGTTCTTCATGCGCGGTTGGCAGTCTGTGCTCACCCGCAATCTCAACATGTTCACGCTGATTGCCATGGGCACCGGCGTCGCCTGGCTGTACAGCGTCATCGCCACACTCGCGCCGGTGCTGTTTCCGCCCAGCCTGCGTAGCGCGGGCAGTAGCGTGCCGGTGTATTTCGAATCCGCCGCCATGATTACCGTGCTGGTACTGGTGGGGCAGGTGCTGGAATTGAAGGCGCGCGAGCAGACCTCCGGCGCCATCCGGGCGCTGCTGGGGCTGGCGCCGAAAACCGCCCGGCGGATCAATAACGCGGGCGAGGAAGCAGAGGTGCCGCTTGAGGAGGTGCAGGTGGGCGACCATCTGCGCGTCCGACCCGGCGACAAACTGCCGCTGGACGGCGAGGTGCTGGAAGGGCGCAGCTTCGTCGACGAATCGCTGGTGACCGGCGAGCCGGAACCGGTGGGCAAACAGGCCGGCGATGCCGTCATCGGCGGCACGGTGAACGGCAGCGGCAGCTTCATCATGCGCGCCGACAAGGTGGGCCGCGACACCCTGCTGGCGCAGATCGTGCAGATGGTGGGCACGGCGCAGCGTTCACGCGCACCGGTGCAGCAGCTTGCGGACCAGGTCTCGGCCTGGTTCGTGCCGGCCGTGATGCTGGTCGCCGTGCTGGCCGCCGGCGGCTGGTGGCTGTGGGGTCCGGCGCCGGCGTTTACCCATGCCCTCATCGCCGCGGTGTCGGTGCTGATCATCGCCTGTCCCTGCGCCCTGGGCCTGGCCACGCCGATGTCGGTGATGGTCGGCGTGGGCCGCGGCGCCCATGCCGGCGTGCTGGTCAAGAATGCCGAAGCGCTGCAGCGCTTGGAAAAAGTGAACACGCTGGTGGTGGACAAGACCGGTACGCTCACCGAGGGCAAACCGCGCGTGACCGAAGTCGTGGCCCAGAGCGGCCCCGATACGGATGATCTGCTGCGCCTGGCCGCCAGTCTGGAGCAGGGCAGCGAGCACCCGCTGGCCGCCGCCATCGTCGCCGCCGCGCGAGAGAAAAACCTGGTGCTGAGCAAAGCGCAGGATTTTGACGCCCCCAGCGGCAAGGGTGTGACCGGCCGGGTGGATGGGCAGCGCATCAGCATCGGCAACGCGCGCCTGTTCACCGAGCAGGGCGTGGACACGGCGGCCCTGGATGAGCGTGCGCAAGCGCTGCGTGGTGAGGGCGCCACCGTGGTCTATGTGGCCGGGGATGATCGGCTGCTGGGGATCATCGCCATCGCCGACCCGATCAAGCAAACTGCAGGACAGGCGCTGGCGCAACTGCGTCGCGACGGCCTCGACATCGTCATGCTCACCGGCGACAACGAGACGACGGCGCGCGCGGTGGCCAGCAAGCTGGGCATCCACACCGTGCACGCCGGCGTGTTGCCACAGGACAAGCAGCGCATTGTGGAAGAGTTGCGTGCAGGCGGCGCCGTGGTGGCCATGGCCGGCGACGGCGTCAACGATGCGCCCGCGCTGGCCAGCGCCGACGTCGGTATCGCCATGGGCAGCGGCACCGATGTGGCCATGGAAAGCGCCGGCATCACTCTGGTCAAGGGCGATCTCAACGGCATCGTTCGCGCCCGCCGTCTGTCGCGCGCGGTGATGCGCAACATCCGTCAGAATCTGTTCCTGTCGTTCGTCTACAACAGTGCCGGCGTCCCTGTCGCAGCGGGCGTGCTCTACCCCTTCTTCGGCATCCTTATCAGCCCCGCGCTGGCCGCCGCCGCCATGTCGCTTTCGTCGGTGAGCGTGATCGGCAACGCGCTGCGCCTGCGGCGCGAGCGCCTGAATACAACGGGCTGATAGCTCAGGTCAGGTTTCCTCCCCCATCCCGCGCTGCGCGTCGGCCCTCCCACAAGCGGGAGAGGCGAAACTCCTGCGTTCGTCATTCCGTAGCTTCAGGCGCTGCCGGGTTTCTCCAGCACCATCACCAGAAACGGATACAGCGGAATGCCGATGCGACGCTCGAAGACCACCTTGGCGCCGGCTTGCTGCAAGGCCGGCGCCACCGACACCGCGCGACAGCCCAGCGAGATGCCGGGCATTTTCCAGGCCAGGTCCTCAACCGCGTCGGCCAGCTTGCGCATGATGCGGCCGCGCGCCTCGGCCGAGTGCGCAATGCCGAGCCGGCCGCCCGGCTTGAGCACGCGATATAGTTCCAGCGCTCCACGTGCCGGGTTCACTACCGGGCACAGGCTGTAGGTGGAGAGCACGCAATCGAAGTGCCCGTCCGGGTAGGGCAGCGCGGCCAGGTCGCCGGTGGCGGTCTCTACCCGCTCGGCCAAGCCCAGCTTCTGCGCCTTGTTGCGCGCCTGCTCCAGCATGCTGGTGCTCAGGTCGAATAGGGTCACCCGCGCATCGGCTCCGGCGGCCGCCAGCGCCATCAAGCCGGTGCTACCGGTACCGGCGCCGCTGTCCAGAATGTGGTCGCCTTCGCGCACCGCATGGCGCACCAGCAAACGGCGGCCACGCTGGTCGGCGCGCAGGGTCAGCAGTCCGTGCTCCCAGTCGTAATGCCCGGCGGCCCGGTCGTAAACCTCACGCAGCCGTTGCGGTGCAAGTCCTGTTCTCATCTCCGCCTCCTTGTTTGCGCCTTCAAGCCCGCGGAACGTACATCATAATCCCGACGCCAAGCAGTGCAGCGCTCGCGGTGCTGACGCACGAAAATGGCGAGCCCTCTACTACGCCGGAAACGCTCTTGGCATCCGCAGATTGCCGATCCCAGGTCAGCGAAGAATTTCGTGCGTGCGCAAGCACCGCCACTGCCACAGCAGATACAGCGCCGGAATCACCAGCATGGTCAGCAACAGCGCGCTGACCATGCCGCCGATCATCGGCGCGGCGATCCGGCTCATCACTTCCGAACCGGTGCCGCTGCCAAACATGATGGGCAGCAGGCCGGCAACAATGGCGGCGAAGGTCATGGTGATCGGCCGCAGACGCTGCAGGGCGCCGTCGCTCACCGCATCACGCAAGCCCTCGTAGCTGAGAGATTGTGATGCCGCTTTACAGCGTTGCCGGTAGGCGCTGACGGCCAGATCAAGATAGATGATCAGCACCACGCCAATTTCCGTGGTGACGCCGGCCAGGGCGATAAAGCCGACCGCCACCGCCACCGACAGGTTGTAGCCCAGCAGATACAGCAGCCAGAAGCTGCCCGCCAGCGCCATCGGCAGTGTGCCCAGAATAATCAGCACCGGCGCAAGGCGGCGAAATGCCATGTACAGCAGCAGCGCGATCAGGAACAGCGTGATCGGCACCACGGTGATCAGATTTTTCCTGGCCTTCTGCATGTACTCGTACTGACCCGACCAGGTCAGTGAATAACCGGGCGGCAGTTTGACCTTCGCGGCGACCAGCTTCTGTGCGGCATCCACGTAGGAGCCAACGTCGCGGCCAGCGATATCTACATAGGTCCAGCCGCTGAGCTGTGCGGCCTCGCTCTTGATCATCGGCGGGCCGTCGGCGATGTATACGCGGGCAACGTCGCCCAACACCACCTGGCTGCCGCGCGCGGTGACGATCGGCAGTTGCCGCAGCGCCGTCACCGAATCGCGCCAGTCGCGCGGGTAGCGCAGGTTGACCGGGTAGCGCTCCAGCCCTTCGACCGTTTCGGTGACGTTCATGCCGCCGATGGCGGTGCGCACCACGTCCTGCACGTCGCTGATGTTCAATCCCAGCCGCGCGGCACGGGCGCGATCGATGTCGATGTCGATATAGCGTCCGCCTGCCACGCGTTCGGAGTACACCGAGGTGGTGCCACGCACCTGCGGCAGCACTTTTTCGAGCTGCTCGCCGATTCTCTGGATCACCGCCAGGTCCGGCCCGCCCACCTTGATGCCGACCGGCGTTTTGATGCCGGTGGAGAGCATGTCGATGCGCGTCTTGATCGGGAACACCCAGGCGTTGGTCAGGCCGGGCAGATGCACGCGCTGCTGCAGTTCCTTGTAGATGTCGGCGCGGGTGATGCCGGGACGCCACTCGGATTCCGGTTTGAACTGGATGATCGCCTCGTCCATCGCTAGCGGCGCGGGATCGGTGGCGGTCTGGGCGCGGCCCATTTTGCCGAACACGGATTTGACCTCCGGCACGCTCATGATCAGCTTGTCGGTCTGTTGCAATACCTGTCGCGCCTTGTCGGCGGAGATGCCGGGGCGCGCCGAGGGCATGTACATGTAGTCGCCCTCATCCAGCGGCGGCATGAATTCCGAACCCAGTTGTGAAGCAGGGAACAGGCTGGTCAGGATTACCACGATACCTGCAAACAACACGATCCACGGGTGATGCACCACGCGGTGGAT
>DATMTG010000343.1:0-7733 GCA_035565075.1 Stenotrophobium sp. | reverse complement strand
GTCACAGCGGGTGACCGAATTCTGCGCCAGGCGCGCGCTGCAAGTTCAAGAGGTCGATGCAATGTGCGGAATAGTGGGTGCGGTGGCGCAGCGCAGTGTCACGCCTATCCTGGTGGAAGGGCTGCGGCGCCTGGAATATCGCGGCTATGACTCCGCCGGCGTCGCCGTCATCGGCGCCAATGGCCGGTTGCAGAGCGCGCGTGCGGTCGGCAAGGTCGCACAGCTGGCGGCGCAGCTGGCCAGCCAGCCCAGGGAGGGCGGCATCGGCATCGCGCACACGCGCTGGGCCACGCATGGCGTGCCGGCCGAGCGCAATTCGCATCCGCACGTCTCGCGCGATGTCGCGGTCGTGCATAACGGCATCATCGAGAACCACGAGGAACTGCGCGCCGAACTGCAGGCCGCCGGGTTCAAGTTCGCCTCCGAGACCGATACCGAAGTCGCCGCGCACCTGATCCAGCACTACGTCGACCAGAAGCTGTCGCTGCGCGCGGCGGTGCAGAAGGCCGTGGGCCGCTTCCACGGCGCCTACGCCATCGCCGTGATCTGCGCGTCCGCGCCGGAGCGGATGATGCTGGCGCGCAAGGGCAGTCCGCTGTGCATCGGCATCGGCATCGGCGAGCACTTCGCCGCCAGCGACGCCAGCGCGCTGTTGCCGGTGACCAACCGCTTCGTCTACCTCGAGGAAGGCGATCTCGCCGAGATCGGTGCAGAGCGCTACGAGATCATCGACGGCGGCGGCCGCGTGGTGCATCGCGAAGAGCGGCTGTCGTCGCTCAGCGCCGACGCGGTGGACAAGGGACCTTACCGCCATTTCATGCTCAAGGAAATCTTCGAGCAGCCGCTGGCGCTGGCCAACACGCTGGAGGGCCGCATCAGCGACGGACGCGTGCTCGAAGCCTGCCTCGGACCCAAGGCCGCCGAGCTGCTGGCCAGCGTCGAGCGCGTGCAGATCGCCGCCTGTGGCACCTCCGCCCACGCCGGCATGGTGGCGCGTTACTGGATCGAGCAGATTGCGCGTCTTCCGTGTGCGCTCGATCTCGCCAGCGAGTTCCGCTACCGCGATCCGGTGATTGCGCCCAACACCTTGTTCATCACGATTTCCCAGTCCGGCGAAACCGCCGACACGCTGGAGGCGCTGCGCCACGCCAAGACCCGGAAAATCGCCGCGTCGCTGGTGATCTGCAACGCGCCGGAGTCGTCGCTGGTGCGCGAATCCGATATCGCCCTGATGACCCACGCCGGGCCCGAGCGCAGCGTCGCGTCGACCAAGGCGTTCACTACGCAGCTGATGGCGCTGGCGCTGGTCACGCTGTTGCTGGCGCGTCGCCAGGGATTGAGCGCCGCCGATGAGCAGCGCCACGTCAGGAGCCTGATGTCGGCCTCGGCCAAGGTCGAGCGGGTGCTGGAGCATGACGCCGCGCTCAAGGCCCTGGCCGAGCGCCTGATCCACCAGCACAACGCGCTGTTCCTCGGGCGCGGCACCATGTTCCCGGTGGCGCTCGAAGGCGCACTCAAGCTCAAGGAAATCTCCTATATCCACGCCGAGGCCTACGCCGCCGGCGAACTCAAGCACGGACCGCTGGCGCTGGTCGACGAGCACATGCCGGTGATCGCGGTGGCGCCGCGCGACGAACTGCTGGAAAAAGTGAAATCCAACCTGCAGGAAGTCCGTGCCCGCGGCGGCGAGCTGATCGTGTTTGCCGACGAAGAGGCGGGATTCAGCAATGGCCCCGGCGTCACCGTCATCGGCATGCCGCACGCTGACGAGCTGATCGATCCGATGGTCTACACCATCCCGCTGCAACTGCTGGCTTACCACGTTGCCGTGCTCAAGGGCACCGATGTCGATCAGCCGCGCAATCTCGCCAAGTCGGTGACGGTCGAGTAGCGCGATGGCCTGCCGGAAGTGGGCGCATCGCCCGGTTTCACGGCACGATACCCATCTGCCGCGCCGCGTTGATCGCCTGCAGGCGGCTGGAAACCGAAAGTTTCGAGTAGATGTTCTTCAGGTGAAACTTCACGGTGTTTTCCGACACGAAAATCTTGCGCGCCATTTCCTTGTTGGAAACGCCGTTGCTCAGATAGACCAGGATCTTCTTTTCGCGGTCGGTCAAGGCTTCGGTCAGGGTATCGGAGGCCTGCAGGCTGGCCTGTGAGGGCGTGCTTTGCGGGTTCACGCCGCCTGCGCTGAGCAGGGTTTCGAGGAACCGGGTGGAAATGCCGAAGTCGGCGTCGCCGAACTTTTCGGCGTCAGGCGCCAGCGTCTGGTATTCCTCCTGCAGCAGGCTGATCATGCCTTCGCCTTCCTCGAGGAACGTGCGGATGAATTTTCCCGGCTCCGCGAGCCGCAGGGCTTCGCGCAGGCTGCGGTGCGCGGCGTTGTCGATGCCCTTGGATTTTTGTGCCAGCGCATCGAGGACCAGCAGCTTGATCTGGCGGCGGATGCGGCCCTGGCTCCTGGCGACAGCCAGTTCCCGGGCGATCAGTTGCAGGGCCTGGTCGGACTGCGAATGGTGAATCGCGAGGCGGATCATGCCGATCGCATCGCCGCTGACTTCCTCCGAAAACAGGATCCAGTCCTGCGGCAGTCCGGCACGCTCCTGCTGGAGCAATTTTTCGGCAATCGATTCGGCGCGGCCCAGTTCGCCGCGCAGCAGCGCCCGGCGCACTCTTTCCCAGTTGATGATGCGGATCAGCCGCGGCCAATGGCTGGTATGGCCGATGTTCTCGGCTTCCTCGAGGATTTCCAGGGACTTTCCCGGACGCCCCCGCGCGACATGGATCCTGGACATCGAGATGTAAGCCACCGCGAGAAAATCCAGCAGGACCGATTCGGCGATGGTCTCGTGAAACTGCTGGAACAGCGCCTCGGCCTCATCGATTTCATCGGCCTCGTATAGCGCGAGGATGTAGCAGGACACCAGCGCCGCCGAGGCGAATGATTTATCGAGATAGAACCGCTGTTCCGCCATGCCGGTGCGGAACCGCTCCAATGCCTGGATCAACTGGCCCTGGGCCATCAGGTTGATGCCGGTGATGCCGAAAGTGTAACCGCCGCTGAAGGTGGCGCCACTGCGCTCGTTGTGGGCATGCGCCAGCGACTGCAGTTCGCGCGCGGCTTCGTGATCGCCCTTGGCAATGGCGAAATAGGCGGCGAGATTGGCGCCGGCACCGAGTTCAAAGCCGCTGAAACCTTCATCGTCGTATTCGCGCAGGTTGACGTTCTCGATGCAGGCGAACGCCCCGGCGATATCGTCCGCCTCGATCGCGGCCATCGAGCAGACCACGTTGGGGTCGGTGGTCTTGCGGATGTCGCCGCTGGACTGGAGGCGCTTGAGGATTTCGAGTATCGGCTTGAGCTTCTGATCGCGCCGCAGGAAAACCAGCGCGTAGGCGATCTTGATGGCGAGGTCGGGGCGCTGCGCGATTTCTTCCAGCGGCAGGTGCACATACCAGCGCTCGACGGTGATCAGCTGCGCCACTGAAATCAGCTGCGTGAACCAGATATTCATGACATCGGCCGCGTAGCCATAGTCCTGGATTTCGACCGAGTGATAAACCGCGTCCTCGTAAAACGAGTTTTCGCGGTTCCAGGCGGCCGCGCGACGGTGTACCTCGATGATGGTTTCTTCCGAGGAGTTTCTCAGCTGTTCCGACAGGAATGAGGAAAACAGCGCGTGGTATTTGAACCAGCCCAGCGTGGAGTCGAGACTGCGCAGGAAAAGGCCCGAGCGTTCCAGGTGGACCAGGATTTCCTGCGAGTCGCTGCGGCCGGTGGCCGCATCGCACAAGGATGCGCAGAGCCGCGGCAGCAGCGAGGTCTTGAGCAGGAATTCCTGTATCGGCGGTGGCTGCAGGGCCAGCACATTGTCGGCAAGATAATCCGCCAGCTCCCGCGGGCGATAGGTGCCGAGGTCGCCCAGCGCCTTGCGCACGGAGGGATTGATCAGCGTGAGGCGGAACAGCTGCAACGCTGCCGGCCAGCCTTCGGTTTTGCGGTAGATCGATTTGAGTTCGTCTTCGCTGATCCAGAGATGCTGCGCCTCCGAGAAGAACTGCGTCGTTTCGCTGGCCGTGAAGCGAAGATCGTCGGCATTGAGGCTCAGGGCCAGCTTGTTCACCACGAGCCTGGACAGCCCGATGTCCGGCATCGAGCGCGAGCCGATGAAAATCATCACGTTTTCGGGAAGGTGATCGAGCAGTTCGCGAAAGAACGCGAGAATCAGCTTGTTGGTAAGCGACTGGAATTCATCCAGGAACAGGCTGACCGGCCGGCCGTAGCGGATCAGGTATTCGATGAACCAGTCGGTGCGGCGGCGTCCCGGGGTCGCGGCCGCATCGCTTTGCAGGACCACGGCCTTGTCGATGCTGGTGCCCAGGACGTTCGCCAGCAGCGCCTGGAAATGGATCGAGAAACGCCGGATATCGTTGTCGGCATCGTCAAACGTGAGCCAGCCGGTCTGCATGCCGCGGCCATCGCATACCGATTTGGCCTGCTGCAGCACCGTGGTTTTGCCGTGACCGGCAGGCCCCTGCAGGAAAACGATACGTGGCGGCGTTTCTGTGAAAATCCTTCCGAGAATCTCGGTCCGGGCAATCGCGCCTTGATAGCCGGGGGGGGCAAAGAGCTTGTGAGCGTAGATCTCGGTCGCAGAACCAGTCGTTGCTGATCTGACTACACTCATCGCAGGCCGCCTCCGCGCGGGGTTATCGAAATGCCGGATCAATGCCTCGTCGGGCGATCCCGGGAGTGGACTCCATGAGTGTTCCGGCGTGCGCCGGCCGGCAGATGCAAACACTCACGCCACAGGACGCGATGCAGTATGCACTACACCATGCGGTCATGGCATCGCTGAAATTCATGTTGCAGTGCGATGCTCTCCGGGAGCATGCTCGGGTCGTGCAAAAACTACCCGTTCGTGTAGTGCGCAGACCGGGCCCAGCCTATCTAATCCGGACACGGTGTCCTGTAGGCTGACGCCGAGTCGTGCCGGCGCAGACCGGAGTTCGAATAGAAAATTCAGAGCGAGGAGCGAGCATGCTGTCATTGCGCTACCGGATTGCGAAATGGGTAATGGCGCACCGGCCGTTGGCGTGGGCGGTGTTCGTGGTCATTACCGCGTTCTTCGCGGCGGGGCTGCATAACGTCCAGCTCAAGACCATCTTCTCGGACCTGCTGCCGAAGGATGACCCCTTTGTGCATGTGTTCAAGGATCATCCGAATTTCGGCAATCCGCTGACGATCTCGATCATGGTGCGCTGTAAAAACGGCGACATCTTCAACGCCGAGACGCTCGCCAAGATCTGGCAGATGACACGCGACATCGATCTGGCGCCCGGCGTCGACCACGATCAGATCCTGTCGGTGGCAACCACCAAGGCGCGCTACGTCGAGGCGACGCCACAGGGCATCGACATCAATCCGCTGATGTCCGATCACCCGCCCAAGACGCCCGCGGAGATCGAGCAGTTTCGCGAGCGTCTCGATAAATCGCCGGGCGTCCGCAATTTCCTGGTGTCGGGCGACTACAAGTCGACGCTGATCAACGCGACCTTCATCGAGAGCCGCCTCGATTACGGCAAGACTTTCGATTTCATCGAGAACCTGAAACAGAAGGCGGCTGACTCGAATCACGAGATCTATGTCGCCGGCCAGCCGATGCTGATCGGCTGGGTCTATCACTACGAAGACCAGGAGCTGCTGATCTTCGGCGTAACGCTGCTGGCGCTGGTTCTGGCGCTGATGCTGTACATGCGCAATATCGTCGGCGTCGTGACGCCGATCGTGATGAGCGCGACCGCGGCGATCTGGGGATTCGGACTGGTTGGCTGGCTGAAGTCGCCGATCGAGCCGCTGCTGATGATCGTGCCGCTGCTGCTGGTGGCGCGATCGTTCTCGCACTGCGTGCAGTTCACCGAGCGATATTACGAAATCTACGTGCACGTCAAGGACCGCGTGAAGGCTGCCGAGATCACCATGGGCGTGATGATGGCGCCCTCGGTGCTGGGAATCTTCACCGATATCGTCGGCATTTTCCTGATTGCGCTGGCGCCGATCCCGGCGATGCAGCGTTTCGCCCTGTTCTGCGGATTCTGGGCGGTGTGGCTGATTCCCACCGGTGTCGTGCTGATTTCACTCCTGCTGGCCTCGATGCCGGCGCCGAATAACGTCGAGAGGATGGTCGGTCAGAATACGCAGGCCGGAATCCACCATTTCATCGCGCGCCTGCTGGCCGGCGTTGCCAGCATCACGTTTGGAAAGCGCGCACGCGTGACCACGGCGATCATGGTGATTGTCGGCGCGTTTGCCACCTATACCGCGGTGCAGATCAAGATCGGCAATCCGGTGGAAGGCAGCAACCTGTTGTGGCCGGACTCGGCCTACAACACGGCGATCCGCAACATCGACAATAACTTTCCGGGAACAAACACGCTGGAAGTGATTTTCGAAGGCAAGAAGACCGACAACCCGATCCGGGCCTTGCATCAGGCCGACACCATCGGCACCGAGCTGCGCCTGCAGAACCTGATCGAGCGCATGTCCAATCCGCCGCGTGCCACTCTGTCGATGGGCGATTACCTGATGGAAGGCAATCGACTGTATTCCGGCGGCGACCCGCGCTGGATGCCGCTCGATTCCTCGGATCGTGCGACCAATGCCGCGGCCAATGCCATCATGTTCGGCAGCAGCGCCAAGGATTTTTCCAACGTCACCGATTTCAACCAGGAGAACGGCACGGTTTCGCTCTGGTACAAGGACAACAAGCAGGACACGGTGGATTCGGCGCTGGCCAACGCGCGCAAGGCGATCGCCGAGGTGGGTGCCGACCACAAGGGTTTCCGCATCCGCCTTGGCAGCGGCACGATTGCCCTGCAGCAGGCGATGAACAACGTGGTTGAGCGCTATCACTATGTGATTCTCGGCTTGCTGGACCTGGTGATCTTCCTCGGCTGCAGCCTGGCGTATCGCTCGTTCGTGGCCGGCATCATCCTGTTGTTCCCGGTCAACATGACCAACGTCCTGCTGTTTTCCTCGATGCAGGTGATGGGCATTGGCCTGGACATCAACTCGCTGATGATCGCCACCATCGGCGTCGGCGTCGGCATCGACTACGGCATCTATCTTTTGTCGCGCATCTGCGAGGAATACCAGAGCCACAATCACGACTGGGGCCGCACGATCACCGCATCGCTGACCACCACCGGCAAGGCGATCCTGTTCACGGCGTCGATCATGCTGGTCGGTATCCTGCCCTGGTATTTCCTGTCGGGACTGAAATTCCTCGCCGACATGGGTTTGCTGCTGAGCCTGATCATGGTGATCAACATGGTGCTGTCGCTGGTGCTGCTGCCGCTGGTGGTGTGGCTGGTGAAGCCGAAATTCGTGGCGCGCAAGGATTTGTTCGTGGGTGAGGGCGTCGACCTGTCCCAGTTCACCGAGGCCGACCCGCCCGACGGATCTGCCGTGACGGCATGATCAAGGAGTTTTTGTGCATCTAAAGACACTAAATATGCGTTTCAGTGTGTACCGTCGCCCTTGTGCAAGGCAGGCGGGTACCCGTGTGCAACCTGCGGGACTCAAGGTTGTTGCGTAAGGAGAGTGACGATGCGTCTCAAGAAATATGATTTTGACTATGGTCGCCGCATGCTGCTGCAAAAAGCCGCTATCGGTGCAAGCGCCGGCGTCCTGGCGCCGTTATGGTCGACCATCGGCAACGCCGCCGACGTGA
>DATMTG010000342.1:0-3703 GCA_035565075.1 Stenotrophobium sp. | reverse complement strand
AAACGGTTGAAGACAGCACCCTACAAATTCAGGTAAGTAACAATGCGTATTTTCTCCAACGTCCCCAACATCAATTTCATGGCCCAGCGCAAGACCGGGCTGTGGGTCTCGGGCTGCCTGACGGTGGTGGTGTTCCTGCTGCTGATCTTCCGCAGCCTGAATTTCGGCATTGATTTCACCGGTGGCGTGCTGGTGGAAGTGATGTACCCGCAGACCGTGGAACTGGACGCCGTGCGCAAGGACCTGGCCGCCAGCGGCTACAAGGAAGCGGTGGTGCAGTATTTCGGCGGCACCCAGGACGTGATGATCCGCCTGGCGCCGGACCGCAAGGACAGCCAGGCCGCCATCAGTTCGCAGGTGCTGCAGGCGCTGGACGCGCAGGCCAAGGGCATCAAGCTCAAGCGCATCGAGTTCGTCGGGCCGCAGGTGGGCGATGAGTTGACCGTCAACGGCAGCCTGGCGATGCTGTTCGCCTTCATCGGCATCATGATCTACATCGCCTTCCGCTTTCAGTGGAAGTTCGGCATCGGCGCCATCGCCGCACTGGTGCACGACGCGCTGATGGTGCTCGGGTTCCTGTCCATTTTCCGCGTCGAATTCGACCTCACCACCCTGGCCGCGATCCTCGCCCTGATCGGCTACTCCAACAACGAAACCATCGTCATCTTCGACCGCGTGCGCGAAAACATGATCAGCCAGCGCAAGGGCACGATCCTGGAAATCGTCAACCTCTCGGTCAACCAGACCCTGCTGCGCTCGGTCATCACCCACGTCACCACGCTGCTGGTCTGTACCGCGCTGTTCCTGCTCGGCGGGCCCAGCGTGCATAGTTTTTCGATTGCGATGATTGTCGGCGTCATCGTCGCGACATATTCCTCGATCTATATCTCCACCAACCTCGCCATCGTCTTCGGCATCACCCGCGAAGACCTGCTCCCGCCCAAGGCGCGGGAAATTGACGAAATGCCCTGATTTTGGCAAGACGGCTTATTTATTGTTGTGATTAAAAGGTGTAGAACGAGGAACTGCGTCACAGGTCGTACCCGGGGGGTGCGATATTGTAAGGGCCTAGTGGGATAACTTGCGTTTGGACGAGCGATTTGAATGAGTGCGGTGCGTTCCACGGATATGACGGATGCTTCAGCTGTGCCGGCGGCGCGGATCGTGCAGATGATCCGCACGTGGCGCAGGGCGTTCGCGTATTACCTCGTCACCCGCAACAGCCGCATCAAACTGGCGATCGCGCTGGCCGTGGACGCCATCGTCCTGGCCATGAGCATGGCGTTTGCGGTGGTGCTGGCCCGCTACCATCGGGCGCTGACGCCGGAGTCGCTGGCCATGATGATGGTAGCCGGCCCCCTGGTCACGATCGGCTGTCTCTGGATTTTTGGCGCCTATCGGGCCGTGGTGCGCTTTATCGACATGAAATTCATCGAGCGATGCCTGCTCGCGATGATCTCGGCGCCGATCCTGCTGCATTTCCTGTACGCGCTGTTCGACAGGGCCAATTCCTGGCGTGCGCTGATCACCTATGCCTTCGTCGCATTCGTCTCCCTGATGGTGCTCAGGCGCATGGCGACCCGCTTCCTGCGGCCGTTCATGGCGTCCAGCGACTGCAAAAGCGTGCTGATCTATGGCGCCGGCGATGCGGGGACCCAGCTGGCGGCCGCGCTCGACATCAATTGCCAGCATCGGCCGGTGGCCTTCGTCGACGACCGGCTCGACCTGCAGGGCAGGACCATCCGTGGGCTGCAGGTTTACTCGCTGGACCAGGTCAAGGCGCTGAAGCAGAAACTGAAGTTCGACCGGGTGCTCCTGGCCATCCCCTCCGCGGGGCGCTCCAGGCGGCGGAAAATTCTCGAGCACCTGGAATCGCTGGCGGTGCAGGTGCTGGTGATGCCGGGCATCGAAGACCTGGCCAGCGGCGGCAAGCGCATCGACGACCTGCGCGAAGTGCAGGTCGAGGACATCCTCGACCGCGATGCCGTCGCGCCCATCGACGACCTGCTGGACGCCTGTATCCGCGGACAATCCGTGATGGTAACCGGCGCGGGCGGCTCGATCGGCTCCGAACTGTGCCGGCAGATCGTCAAGCTGGGCGCAAAACGCCTCGTCCTGTTCGAAACCTCCGAGTACGCGCTTTATGCCATCGGCCAGGAACTGCAGGGCAGTCTGGAAAAATATCGCTGCGAGATCGTCCCGGTGCTGGCCAACATGCTGGATCGCGACGCGGTTGCGCGAACCCTCCGCAGTTACGGCATCAACACGATCTACCACGCCGCAGCCTACAAGCACGTGCCGCTGGTTGAATCCAACGTCGTGACGGCGGTCCGGAACAATGTCATCGGCACCCTGAACGTTGCCGAAGAGGCCATCGCCAATGCGGTGCGCAATGTGGTGCTGATCTCCACCGACAAGGCGGTGCGCCCCACCAACGTCATGGGCGCATCCAAGCGGGTGTGCGAACTGATCATCCAGGCGCTGGCGCCCACCAGCCCGAACACGCGCATGACCATGGTCCGGTTCGGCAATGTCCTGGCTTCGAGCGGATCGGTCGTGCCCCTGTTCAAGAAGCAGATCAGTGCCGGCGGGCCGGTCACGGTGACGCATCCGGAGGTCACACGCTATTTCATGACCATCCCCGAGGCCGCGCTGCTGGTGATCCAGGCCGGATCTATGGGGGCGAGGGGAGAAGTGTTCGTGCTGGACATGGGGCGGCCGGTCAAGATTCTGGATCTGGCGCGCCGCATGATCCACCTTTCCGGCCTAGACATCCGCGAGCCGGGCACGGACAAGGGCGACATCGAGATCAAGTTTACCGGCCTGCGCCCAGGCGAGAAGCTCTACGAGGAACTGCTGATCGCGGACCGGCCGGAAGATACCCGGCATCCGAGAATCTTCAAGGCACACGAAGAGGGCATGGACTGGTCAGGTCTTGTGCTGCAACTCAAGCAAATCGAGTCCGCCTGTCAGAATCACGATATCGAGAGGATCAAGCTGATTCTCAGGGTATTGGTGACGGGGTATTTCTCGACCAGCAAAGACACGCAGGCCGGCCCTGAATGTTTTGAGCAGGGTGAGATGCATGTGCTCGACCAAGCGCTGGGTTGAACGCATGTACGTGGCGTTTCAGGAACAGAAGCGCACCTGAGTCACGAGGCACAACAACTATCCACAGAGGCAAATCGTTCTTGCACGGCCAATAACTCCTGCCGAGTTTTGGACGTATTGCCGGTTGTGGGCCACTTTTTTAGATTCGCGGGACAAAAAATCATTCATGAAACCCTTTGCAGACATTAAATTGGCCGTCATCGGGCTGGGTTACGTGGGCTTGCCGCTGGCAGTCGAATTCGGCAAGCACCGCCCGGTGCTGGGCTTCGATATCAACAGGGCCCGCATCGCGGAATTGCAGTCCGGGCGCGACAGTACGCTGGAGGTCAGCCCGGACGAGTTATCCCAGTCCACGCAACTTTCCTACAGCAGCAACCCGGAGGATCTATCGGCCTGTGGCGTGTTCATCGTCACGGTGCCGACGCCCATCGACAAGGCCAATCGGCCCGATCTGAGGCCGCTGGTGAAGGCCAGCGAAACGGTGGGCAAGGCGATCAAACCCGGTGCCGTCGTCATTTATGAATCCACGGTCTATCCGGGCTGTACCGAGGAAATCTGCGTGCCCGTACTGGAGAGGCTCTCCGGACTCAAG
>DATMTG010000341.1:0-1936 GCA_035565075.1 Stenotrophobium sp. | reverse complement strand
CACGCCGAGCTTGCTGCGTCCCGAGGGCCGCGTCACCGACAGGCCCTCGACCACCGCGGTCGATTCGTCCTCGCCGGGGTTGCCGGGGCCGCCCGACAGCGCCTGCCGGATCATGCGTTGCAGTTCGCGCCCTTCGTGGCTTACGTCCAGTGCGAGGTTGTTGCCGGACAGCGAGATGCCGTCCTTCTCGGCCAGGATTCGCCGCGCTTCCTCGTTCATCTCGAGGATTTCGCCGTTCTGGGCATAGCTGATCATGCCCAGCAACAGGCGGTTGACCGTGCCCGAGAACAGCTGCCGCTCGCACTCGAGCAGGTCGAGGCGCGCATGCAGCTGGATCGAGCGCTTGAGGTGCGGCAGCAGGAACAGGCACAGGTCCTTGTCCTGCTGCGTGAACGGCTTGGCGTCGTGCGAGCGGGTGACGCGGAAACGGCACTCGATGCCGTCACGGGTGTAGATGTCGGCGCCGAGCAGGTGGCGGATGTCGAGCGGCTTCAGAAATTCCTGGTAAACCTCGCTTTGCAGCCACTGCTTGCCGATGATTTCCTCGGCGGTGGCGACCTCGCCTTCCTTCAGGCGCACGAACGGGTCGACCGCAAAAAAGTGCGTTTCGTAGGACTCGGTGGCCTGCGCCGAGACCTGGCCGGTGTTGATCATGATGCCGGAGCTGTCGCTCGACGGCGGCCGCAGCATCAGGGTGACATGTGCGGCCTTCAGGGTGTCCTTGAGCATCTGCAGCGCCGAGTTCCACGGCGGCGACTCCATCGGCCCTTCATAGATGGCGCCCAGCAGGGCATCCAGGGTCTTGAGGTCGGCAGCGCCCGCATCCGCAGCAGCTGCCGCGCCACGCTTGGCGGGCGCCGCGCGCGGCGGTCTGGCAGGGGCTTTGGCTGGCGGTGGCATGGATACGGCGGTCCTCACATCACTGCGTTTTGTCTCCGTGGGCCGTTTGCGCAAGGCGCCCGGATCAGGCTAACAGATTGAGTATAGGTGATGTTTTCATAAATTGTGCATGAACCGGAGGTGGGCCGGCCGTATCGCGCAGCCCGCATCGGCCCGACGTTCGTCCGGATGGACGATTTGGTCCGGGGAGCCATGCGGGAACATGCGCCCACTCACGAGACGGATGGACAAGCAGACATGATCAGCGAACAGAAAATGAAGCAGGGCATGCAGGCCTATATCGACGCGTTCAATCGCAAGGACGCTGAAGGCATCGCCGCGCTCTACAGCGATGACGCCACCGTCGAAGACCCGGTCGGCAGCGCCCTGAAAAAAGGCAAGGCCGAAATCGCGAAGTTCTACAAGATGGCGGTGGCCACCGGCGCACAGCTGTCGCTGGCGGCGCCGATCCGCGGCTCGCACAGCAACTCGGCGGCGATGGCGTTCGACGTCAACCTCAACATGCCGCAGGGGCGTGCAGTGATCCGCGTGATCGACGTCATGACCTTCAACGACGAAGGCAAGTTCACTTCCATGCGCGCGTTCTGGGGTCAGGGCGACATGGAAATGCTGAGCGAGAAGTAATTTATTGCGATGACGAGGAGTCAGTCATGCTGAGCCAGCAGGAGATGTCCGACCAGGTCGAGTTGCAGCGGCTGGTGACCGCCTACAGCTACGCCATCGACGAGCGCGCGTTCGAGCGGCTCAACGACATTTTCACGCCCGATGCGCAGATCGATTACAGCGCGATGGGCGGCATGAAGGGCAGTTTTGCGGAAGTCAGCAAATGGCTGCCGCAGGCGCTCAAGCCTTTTCCCGGCTACATGCACCTCATCGGCAATTTCGCGTTCGAGATCGACGGCGATCGCGCCAGCGGCAAGGTCGCCTGCTTCAACCCGATGGTGGTGCCGACGCCCGAAGGGGCTACCGACACCATGTTTCTCGGCCTGTGGTATCACGATCAATACCGGCGCACGCCGGCGGGATGGCGCATCAG
>DATMTG010000340.1:0-4801 GCA_035565075.1 Stenotrophobium sp. | reverse complement strand
GGCGCGCGCAAAGGGCGGTCGGCCTTGGACCGCAGCGATTTGATGTCGGCCCATTTCAGCGGCGCGCCCTGGTATTGCTCGATGAGCGTGGCCCAGCGCATCTCTTCAGGCGAACACAGGCTCAGCGCCAGGCCCTTCTGCTCGCCGCGGCCGCTGCGGCCGATGCGGTGCACGTGGACCTCGGTGTCGCGGGTTACGTCCACATTGATCACGGCTTCCAGGTTCTGGATGTCCAGGCCCCGCGCGGCCACGTCGGTGGCGACCAGCACGGCGCAGCTGCGATTGGCGAACTGGATCAGGATCTCGTCGCGTTCGCGCTGCTCCAGGTCGCCGTTGAGCGCCTGGGCGCTGATGCCCTCGGCCTGCAGACGCTCGACCAGGTCGTGGCTGCGGATCTTGGTGTTGCAGAACGCCAGCGTGGAGACGGGGCGAAAATGCGCCAGCAGCGCGGCCACGGCGTCCAGTCGTTGGTCTTCACCGATCTCGTAGAAGATCTGCTCGATGCGGCTGGCGTCGTGCTGGGCCTCGACCTTGACCTCGGCCGGGTTGCGCAGGAAGCGGGCGCTGAGCTTGCGGATGTTGTCGGGGTAGGTGGCCGAGAACAGCACCGTCTGGCGCTTGGCCGGGCAATGCGAGACGATGGCGGCGATGTCGTCGTAGAAGCCCATGTCCACCATGCGGTCGGCCTCGTCCAGCACCAGCGTGTTCAGGCCGGACAAGTCCAGGCTGCCGCGTTCCAGGTGATCCTGGAGGCGGCCGGGCGTGCCCACCACGATGTGCGCCCCGCGGGCCAGCGATTCGGCCTGAGGGCGCGCCGCCGCGCCGCCGCACAGCGTCAATATCTTGACGTTGGGGATCAGGCGGGCCAGCCGGCGCAGCTCCTGGGCCACCTGGTCGGCCAGCTCACGGGTAGGGCAGAGCACCAGCGCCTGCGGGGTCAGGCGGCCGATGTCCAGATTCTGCAGCACGCCCAGGCCGAACGCCGCGGTCTTGCCGCTGCCGGTCTTGGCCTGCGCGATCAGGTCGCGGCCTTCCAGGATGAGCGGCAGGCTCTGCGCCTGGATGGGCGTCATCTGTTCGAAACCCAGGCCTTGCAGGTTTTCCAGCAAGGCAGGGATGAGGGGCAGGGCGGAGAAGGGTGTGTTGGTCACAAGGCGGCGGATCGGGATGGCAAAGAAGCAATTTTCCCATGAAGCGGCCGTGCGGACTCGGATTTGATTCCGGCGGGCGAGCCGAATCTCCACCTGGACTGAATCCGTCAGTGCCGTCGCTTGCCCGAAATCCATACCGTGGCGGTCCCTGCAAGCTGAACCAGACCCCCGATAAACATGGCAAGGCGCAGGCCATCGGGCCCGCCGCGCGTCATCGCGAACACCGCGCCGAGGATGGCGACACCGATCGTCGCGCCCGCCATCCGCGCGACGTTGACCAATGCGCTCGCAGTACCCGAACGGACGGCGGCGACCGCGCCGACCGCGGCCCCCGTCAGCGGGCCTGTGGCGAGACCCATGCCCAACCCGGTCAGCGCAAGTCCCGCTTCGGCAAGAATAAGGCTCGTGTGGTGCGCGCTCGAGCCGATCAGCAGAATGCCACCGGCGATGATCGTCCCGCCGCCGGTGGTCATGAACCGCGCACCGAGTTTCGCCGCCAGCGTTCCGGAGAAGGGGGAGACCAGCGCGAAGGTCAGGGCCATCGGCATCAGCGCGATGCCGGCTTCGGCGACATCCAGCCTGCCGGTGCTCTGCCAAGTCAAAGGCAGCAGGAACAATACGCCATACATGCTGAAGGTCATGCCGGCCGTGGCCGCAATTGCGCCGCGGAACTCCCGGATACGGAAAATATCCAGCGGCACGAGAGCGGCCGCTCCCTTTTTCGCTTCGACCTTGATGAAAAGCGCCAAAGCCATCATCGAGGCGACCAAGGCCGTCACGGCGATGACGGGCGCCTCGTGCGACCGGATGGCGGCGAATGCGAGGCAGCCCAGCGCCACGGCGCCAAGCAACTGCGCCGGCGCATCGAAATGCCGGTCCTGCGGATCGGAAGACTCGGGAATGGACGGGATGGCGAGAACCAGCGCGGCCAGGCTCAGGGGAACGACGACGAGGAAAATGCTGCGCCATCCGGATTGCTGGATCAGCAAGCCGCCGAGCGTAGGCCCGATCGCCATCGCCAGGCCATTGCAGGCCGCCCAGATGCCCAAGGCGCGGCCGCGTTCGTCCGGGTCGTGCCACACGACCCGGATGATCGCCAGGGATGCAGGAATGAGGAGCGCGGCCCCCAGGCCTGCGAACGCGCGCGCGCCGATCAGGAACGATGCCGACGGGGCAACGGCGCACAGCAGGGACGCCACGGTGAAGATCGCCGCGCCGCTCATGAAAATGCGTCGCCGGCCGTAGAGATCGGCCAGCAGGCCGCCGGTGAGCAGCAACACAGCATACATAAGGTTGTAGCTGTCGATGACCCATTGCAGTTCGCCGACGCCGGCTGTGAAATATTCACCGATGGGGCGGGTTGCGAGATTGACGACCGCCGTATCGATCTGGGCGACGAGAATCGCCAGGCACAGCGTAACGAGGCTCAGCCAGCGCCGTTTGACGACGGCGCTCGCCGGACTGGAAAGTAATGCAGCGTTTGACATGAAGTTTTGGGGATTCAGATGAGCAGTGGTTCATCTTGCTCTCCCCGTACTGACACCGTTATGTCAGTAGCGTTCGCCCGGATCGTGTCAGTGCTGACCACGTTGTGTCAGTATTTATCTATTCAGCTTTTGCGAGGCAACGCCATGCGACGTGGCGATCGATTGTTCGAGATTATCCAGCTCCTGCGCAGCGCCACGAAGCCACTTACGGCGTCCAGCATCGCCGAAACGCTCGAGGTTGCCTCGCGTACCGTCTACCGGGATATCGCGGCGCTTCAGGCCCGGCGCGTGCCGATCGAGGGCGCGCCTGGGCTGGGTTATGTCCTGCGCCGCGGCTTCGACCTGCCGCCGCTGATGTTCACGATGGAAGAGGTCGAAGCCATCGACGTGGGTGTCCGGCTGGTGCGCAGAACGGGGGACGCGGGCCTGCAGCAGGCCGCCGAGAGCGTGCTGTCGAAAGTGGCCGTCATCCTTCCCCACGTGCTGCGCGAGCATCTGGAGGCTTCGACATTTTTCGTTTCCGATGCCGGGGCCAACACCTCGCCCGCTGTCGACCTGTCGGCCATACGTGATGCGATCCGCACCACCCGCAAGGTGCGCATCACTTACATCGACGAGCAGGGGGAGCACAGCCAGCGCATCATCTGGCCGGTGGCCGTGGCCTATTACGTTCAAGCCACGTTGATCGCCGCGTGGTGCGAGCTACGCCAGGACTACCGGCATTTCCGCACCGACCGGATCGCCGCGGCCACGGTGCTGGACGAGGTCTTCTCGACGCAAGAGGCACAGTTGCTGGAGGGATGGCTGAAGCGGCCATCGTCCAAGGCGCAGTTATGAGTGGGTCGACTCAGGCGCGAAGAACCGGTCCTTCAACTGCTGCAGGCCGATGCGCTCGAGCATCTCATGCAAGCGCTCGGCCGGCTTCTTGCGCGGCAGGTTCTTGTACTGCGCGATGATGAGCTCGTTCTTCATCGAGTGCTCCCACCCGACCAGCTCGGTCACGCTGACCTGGTAGCCGTGCGCTTCCAGCTGCAAACAGCGCAGCACGTTGGTCACCTGGCTGCCGAACTCGCGCGTGTGCAGCGGATGGCGCCAGATCTCGGCCAGCGGGTCGGCCAGGGCGCTGGCCTTGTTCTTGCGCAGCACCGAGGCCACTTCGGCCTGGCAGCAGGGCACCGCCACCACGTAGCGGGCCTTCTTCTCCAGGGCAAACCGGATCGCGTCGTCCGTGGCCGTGTCGCAGGCGTGCAGCGCCGTCACCACGTCCACCGTGGGCGGCAGCTCGCGCGAGGCGATGGAGTCGGCCACCGACAGGTTCAGGAACGACATGCCTTGTTCGAAGCCCAGGTGCCGCGCCAGTTCGCGCGAGCGCTGCACCAGTTCTTCGCGCGTTTCGATGCCGTAGATGTGCGAGGAGGAGGGCGCCGCCTCGGCGCGCGCCTTGAAGAACAGGTCGTACAGGATGAAGCCCAGATAGGACTTGCCCGCGCCGTGGTCCACCAGCGCGACCGCGCCGCGCTCGTCCTGCACGCTTTGCAGCAGCGGCTCGATGAACTGGAACAGGTGGTAGACCTGCTTGAGCTTGCGGCGGCTGTCCTGGTTCATCTTGCCGTCGCGCGTCAGGATGTGCAGCGCCTTGAGCAGCTCGATGGACTGGCCGGGGCGGATTTCGTGGGTGGAGTCGGGCATGGGGCGATTTTACCCGGGATCCCCCCAATTCCTAGGGTAGACCCCTAGTAATTCAAGCAAGTAAGCGTTTAATCGGACTTTGCGCCTGGAGCTTATCTCATGCGTCTCGTCCAAAAAGCACTCACCTTCGACGATGTGTTGTTGGTGCCTGCCTATTCCGAGGTATTGCCGCGCGACACGTCGCTCGCCACCCGCCTCACTCGCAACATCACCCTCAATATTCCGCTCGTGTCCGCCGCCATGGACACCGTGACCGAGTCGCGCCTGGCCATCGCCATGGCGCAAGAGGGTGGTATCGGCATCGTCCATAAAAACCTCAGCGCCGACGAGCAAGCCAAGGAAGTCGCCCGCGTCAAGCGCCACGAGTTCGGCATCGTCATCGATCCGGTCACCGTCACGCCCGACATGAAGGTGCGCGACGTCATCGCCCTGCAGAACCTGCACGGCATCTCCGGCCTGCCGGTGGTCGAGGGC
>DATMTG010000339.1:0-8690 GCA_035565075.1 Stenotrophobium sp. | reverse complement strand
CTGTTGCCAGCGATGCCAGGCGGCCTGCCGGTGCTGATCGCCCGCGGAATGCGCCCATGACCGAACCGGCCCCGACGTCGGTGCGGCGGTTCCGTGAAGCCCTGATGCCGGTCTTCACGCTCGTGATCTTCTGCCTGGCGCTGTGGGTGCTCGACCGCAGCCTGGCGCATCTGCGCTGGAGCCATGTGCTGTCGCGGCTCGAGGACACGCCGCTGTCCAGCGTGCTGCTGTCGCTGCTGTGTGTGGCCGGCAGCTATTTCATGCTGACGCTCTACGATTTCCTGGCCCTGCGCGTCGTCGGTCATCGGCTGCCGTACAGGGTCGTGGCCAAGACCTCGTTCATCGCCTATGCCATTGGCCACAGCGTCGGCCTGTCCTCGGTTTCAGGCGGCTCCGTGCGCCTGCGCCGCTACGCCGACGATGGCCTGAGCGCGCTGGAAATCGGCGGTGTGATCCTGCTGTGCACGCTGACCTTCTCGCTCGGTGTTGCGACCCTGCTCGGTTTCTCGCTGATCTTCGAGGCGGGGCAGGCCGAGACCGTGCTGCATATCGACCCCACGATGGCGCGCAGCGTCGGCAGCACCATGCTCACCATCGTCGCCGGCTACCTGCTGTTCACCGGCGTCCGGCGCGCCAACGTCACGGTCGGCGGGCGGCGCTTTGCGCTGCCGCGCCTGCGCTATTCGGCGCGGCAGACGCTGGCCAGCTGTGCCGACCTGAGTTTTGCCGCGGCCTCGCTGTACTTCCTGCTGCCGGCGAGCGTGCACCTGAGCTATCCGTCCTTCGTCGGCATTTTCGTGCTGGCCATCGCCGCCGGCGTGATCAGCAACGTGCCGGGCGGACTGGGTGTGTTCGAAGGCGTGATGGTGTTGCTGCTGCCGGATGTTCCCAAGGAAAAGCTGCTCGGGGCGGTGGTGCTGTACCGCGTGCTGTACTACCTGCTGCCGCTGGTGCTGGGGCTGATGCTGCTGGCACTGGGTGAGTGGGATGCGCAGCGCGCCAAGGTCATGCGCTCGCTGCGCCTGACGCGCAGCTGGATGGACGTGCTGATTCCGCAGGCGATGGCGGCGCTGGTGTTTCTCGCCGGCGCGCTGCTGCTGTTCTCCGGCAGCCTGCCGGTCAAAAGCGCGCGCATCGCCTGGCTCAGCGACATGCTGCCGCTGACCGTGGTCGAGGTTTCGCACCTGGTCGGCAGTGCGGTGGGCGCGAGCCTGCTGATCCTGGCGCGCGGCCTGTACCGCCGCCTCGACGGCGCCTGGTGGCTGACCCAGGCGCTGCTCGCCGGCGGCATCGTCGCGTCGCTGCTCAAGGGTATCGAATACGAGCAGGCGCTGGTGCTGGCCGTCATCAGCTTCCTGCTGTGGCTGGCGCGCCGCCGGTTCTATCGCCGCGCACCGCTGCTGGCGGAGCGTTTTTCCAAGCTCTGGTTCACCAATGTCGCGCTGGTGCTGGCGGCGGCGATCTGGCTCGGGCTCACTTCCTACAAGCACGTCGAGTACGGCAACCACCTGTGGTGGGAATTCGCCTTCGCCGCCGACGCGCCGCGCATGCTGCGCGCCAGCCTGGTGGCGGTCGCGCTGATCGCGATCTTCGCCATGTGGCAGCTGCTCGGTGCCTCGCGGCCGCGGCAGGGACTGCCGAGCGAGGAGGACCTGCAGGACGCGCGCCGGTGCATGGCCGGCACGGCCGAACCTTCGGCGCAGATCGCCCTGCTCGGCGACAAGCAGTTCCTGTTCAGCGAACAGCGCGATGCCTTCATCATGTACCAGCGCAGCGGCCGCTCGTGGGTTGCGCTCGGCGATCCGGTGGGCAACCCCGGGCGCTTCGAGGCGCTGGCGTGGAAATTCCGCGAGCTGTGCGACCGTCACGGCGGCTGGCCGGTGTTCTACGAAGTCAGCGCCGCGCAGCTGCCGCTGTGCCTCGACCTGGGCCTGGCGCTGGTCAAGCTCGGCGAGGAAGCGCGGGTGCCGCTGGCCGGGTTCACGCTGGAAGGCTCCAAACGCGCCGAGCTGCGCCAGGCCAAGCGCAAGGGCGAACAGCGCGATGGCCTGAGTTTCAAAATCCTGTCGCAGGAAGAAGTCGTGGCGCAGATGGAGGCCTTGCGCCGGGTCTCCGACGACTGGCTGGTCGCCAAGACCGTCTCCGAAAAAGGTTTCTCGGTCGGCAATTTCGATCCGGACTACATGGCCAACTTCAGGGTGGGCGTGGCGCTCAGGGACGGCGAGATCGTGGCCTTCGCCAACATCCTGGAAAGCGCGCAGGAAACCGCCGTCGATTTGATGCGCTACAGCACACAGGCGCCGCGCGGCGTCATGGATTACCTGTTCGTCGAATTGATGCTGTGGAGCCATGCCCAGGGCAAGCAGTGGTTCAACCTCGGCATGGCGCCGCTGTCGGGGCTGGAGAAGCACCCGCTGGCGCCGATCTGGCACAAGCTGGGCCTGCTGGTGCATCGCTACGGCGAGCCGTTCTACAACTTCGACGGACTGCGGCGCTACAAGGAAAAATTCAATCCCGAATGGCGGCCGCGTTATCTCGCCTCGCCGGGCGGGCTGGCCTTGCCGCGCATCCTGCTGGATACCGCGGCGCTGATCGCCGGGGGCATGAAAGAGGTGATTTTCAAATGAAATACGGATGGATGGTCCTCCTGCTGCTGTTCAGCGCCGGCAGCCAGGCCGCCGGCACGCTGGACCATGGCCGCTTCAGGCATGTGGAAATTTATCCGCCCAAGGGCGCACCCTCCGGATTCGTGCTGCTGCTTTCCGGTGGGGCGGGGTGGAATGCGCACATGGCGAAAATGGCGCAGGCGTTGTCGGCGCAGGGAGCGCTGGTCGCCGGTATCGATACGCCGCAACTGTTCTACGACCTCAATCACGACGATGGCGACTGCGTGTTTCCGGACGGCGACCTCGACAACCTGAGCCGGTTTGTCCAGGCCTACGAAAAGGTGCCGGGCTACCTGCCGCCGCTGCTGGCCGGGTATGCCCGCGGCGCGACCTTCGCCTACGCGGTGCTGGCGCAGGCGCCGGACCATACGTTTGCCGGTGCGCTGATGCTGGATTTTTCGCCGCAGCTGAACCTGCGCAAGCCCCTGTGCGTCGATGAGGGCGTGAAGTTCAGGAAACTCAGGCACCGGCGCGGCGTCGAGCTGCTGCCGGTGCAGCGGATCAAGGCGCCGCTGGTCGCCTTGCAGCGCGAGAACTCCGATGCGCTGGCCGCGGTGCAAGGATTTTTCGCGCAGGTGCCGGGGGCCGCGGTGGTGACGCTGCCCGCGGTAAAGCGTGAGCCGGGCGCGGACGGCGACTGGCAGCCGCAATGGCAGGCGGCCTACCGCAAGCTGACCGCCGCCGAGGTCAAGCCGGTAGCGCCACCGGCCAGTCTGGGCAATCTGCCGGTGGTCGAATTGCCGGCGCAGGCGCTGCCCGCGAACCCGCATGCCGATATGCTCGCCGTGATCCTGTCGGGCGACGGCGGCTGGGCCGATCTCGACCGGAGCGTCGGCAAGGCGCTGAGCCAGAAAGGCGTCGCGGTGGTGGGTGTGGATTCGCTGCGCTATTTCTGGAGCGCGCGGACGCCGGCCGGCACCGCCGCCGACATTGACCGCATCATCCGTTACTACACCGCGCACTGGCACAAAAAACAGGTGCTGCTGATCGGTTATTCGCAGGGCGCCGATGTGCTGCCGTTCGTCATCAATCGCCTGTCCGCCGACGTGCGGCCGCAGGTGGCGCTGGCGGTCGGCATGGGCCTGAGCCGGCACGCGACCTTTGAATTCCACATGGCCAACTGGGTCAAGAACGACACCGAGGGGCCGAAAACCCTGCCGGAGATCGAAGCGATCAAGGCGGTGCCGTTCCTCTGCATCTACGGCGCCGAAGAGGATGACAGCGTCTGCCCGGAGATGGTCGCGACTCCGGCGGCGCACGTCCTGAAAATGCCGGGCGGACATCACTTCGACGGCGACTACGAAAAGCTGGCGGAAAAAATCCTGCTGGCGGTGCCGCGCTGAGATGGAACACCTGCTGCCGGTCCTGCTGTGGCTGCTGTCCGCGCTGCTGGTCGCAGGCGGGCTGGTCGGCGCGGTGTTGCCGATCATCCCGGGGCCGCCGCTGGTGGTGGCCGGCCTGTGGCTGGCGGCGTGGACCGATCACTACCGGCACGTCGGCACGGCAACGCTGGTGATCGTGGTGGTGCTGGGCGCGATCGGCATCGCCACCGATTTCATCGCCGGCAGTCTCGGCGCCAGGCGCGTCGGCGCCAGCCCACAGGCCGTGACCGGCGCGACGCTCGGCGCGATCATCGGAATATTTTTCGGGATTCCTGGCCTGATACTCGGGCCGTTCGCCGGCGCGATACTCGGCGAGCTGCAGGCGCGTCGCGGGCTCGGTCAGGCCACAGCCTCCGGCCTCGGGACATGGATGGGGCTGATTTTCGGCGCCATCACCAAGCTTGCGGCGTCGCTGGCGATGATTGCCGTGTTCGTGTTCGCGTGGATCGTATGACCGACGCCAAGCTCAGGTCGACGAGGGGATTTTCAGCGTCATGCCCACGCGGATATCGCTGGAATCGCCCAGGTTGTTGATCTGCTGCAGCGCAGCCACGGTGGTGTCATAGCGCCTGGCGATGCCGCTGAGCGTCTGGCCGGAACGGACGCGGTGCACGTGATACGCATGGCCCTTGTGGCGGTGATGCCGGCTATGGTGCGATGAAGGCGGCGCGGGGTCGTCGTCGCTCAGGGCCACGCGCACCGGGCCGTGGCTGAAGCGCGGCGGGATGTGCAGGATGCTGCCGACACGCAGCACGCTGTGACGGTTCATGTGATTGGCGGCCAGCAACTGCGACAGGCCGATGCGGTAGTGGCGCGCGATCTTGCCCATGCTTTCGCCATGCTTGACCCGGTGCAGGGTGTAGTAGACGCGCTGGTGATCGTACTTTTCGCTACGCGGCAGCTTCGCGTAGGCGATTTCAAACGTCCTGGCGCTGCCGGCGGGTACGCGGATCAGGTGCCCCGGCGGCACGTACATTTTGCCCTCGATGACTTCCGGGCGGTACGCCGGGTTCAGGCGGCGGAACACTTCGTCGCTGGCGCCGCAGAGCTTGCGCAGGGTTTCGTAGGGCACGTAGTGGCGGGTCTCGACGATGTCGAAACGCAGCGTCTGCTTGTTGATCTGGTCGGCGTTCTGCTTCTGGTAGGCGCGCTCGACGTCGGTGGCGGCGAGAAACTCGGCGTAGTAATTGCGGCCGGCAAATCCGAAATTGGGCGCATTCGAGCGCTGGATCAGGTCGATCAGGGTGGTGCCGTTGATCGCGGTGAGGGCGCGGGCGATGCCGCCGCGGCCCTGGTTGTAGGCGGTGATCGCCAGCGGCCAGCTGTGCAGCGCCGCGTAGTCGTCGCGCAGGTGGCGCGCAGCGGCATCGGTGGACGTCCACGGGTCGCGGCGATCGTCGACGATCTTGTTGAGCCGCATGTAGGCGCGTGCCGATGACGGGATGAACTGCCAGATGCCGGCGGCACCGGCCTTGGAATAGGCGTCGACGTTGAAGCTGGATTCCACCAGCGGCAGGCGGGTCAGCGTCACCGGCAGGCCGTATTTGCGGAAGGTGGCCTCCATCGAGGGGAGATATTTCTCGGAGGCCTTGAGTGCGACTTCGGTGGATTCCTTGAGGCCACGCTGTGCGCGGAAGGTGCCGACGGCATCGGCAAAGCGGCTGTCGCCCGGCACATCGGCATAGAGCGCGAAAATCCTGCGCTGCTCGACGTTCATCTTGTCGGGCGTCTGGCGCAGTGCGTTGACCTGCCTGAGCAGGTCGTTGACCTGTTCCTTGGCGCGGGTTTCCTCGTGTTCGCGGTATTTCGCGAATTCGCCCGCGCTCATGTGCGCGGCGGCGTCGCTGAAATCCAGCACCCGGTAGATCTTCTGCGGATAGATCGAGGAGTGGATGATGCTCTGGTTGCGCGAATAGACCGAAAACACCTGGGTCCAGAACGCCACCACCGGCTGCAGTTCCGGGTAGCGCGGGAAATCCGCGGTCTCGCTCAGGGTCGGGTCGTCGAACGCCGGCGTATCGCTGGTGACGGTGTCGAGATCGGCACTGTCGTCGCTGTCGTCGACGGTGTCGGGGCCATCCTCGTCATCGGCGCTGTCGGCGGCCGCATCGGTTTGCGGGCTGTCGGTCGAGGCGGCGACCGCCGGGTTGACCGCAGCGGCCATCGGTACGGACTGGCTGGGGGCGGCAACGGCGGCGGCAGTAGGCGTGGGGGCGGCGGGCACCGGGCCGAGGGAAGCACAACCCGTCAAACCCAGGAAAACAAAAAAAGCCGGAAGGCTTATGTGACGCTGCATTACATCCGCACCCCTAGGTTTCTGGAGCTGTGTACCACGAAAATTACACGGCGATGCTACCGCAGGCAGGCTTGTCAATTCAATCGGATCGGGTCATGTCTTAAACTCGTACCCTCACAAAGCTTCCCCCAGTCTCCCATGGCCAAACCCTTTCCTGTCAACGATCCTTACCGCATCCATCGCCTGCGGGTGTCCGAATTGCATGAACTGTACGTCGAGGAAAGCGGCAATCCCGACGGCAAGCCGGTGGTGTTCGTGCACGGCGGTCCCGGTGGCGGCACCGAGCCGTGGCAGCGCACGTTCTTCGATCCGCAGAAATACCGCATCGTGCTGTTCGATCAGCGCGGCTGTGGCAAGTCGACGCCGCACGCCGAACTGCGCGACAACACGACCTGGGACCTGGTCGCCGACATGGAACAGATTCGCGAACTGCTGGGCATCGAGCGCTGGGTGGTGTTTGGCGGCTCCTGGGGTTCGACCCTCGCGCTGGCCTATGCCGAGACCCATCCGGAGCGCACCAGGGCGCTGATCCTGCGCGGCATCTTCCTGGTACGTCCGGACGAAATCCGCTGGTTCTACCAGGAGGGCTGCAGCTGGATTTACCCGGATGCGTGGGAGCCCTATCTCAATGCCATTCCTGACGCGGAGCGCGGCGATCTGGTGCAGGCGTATTACCGGCGCCTGACCAGCGACGATGCCGGCGTGCGCCGCGCGGCGGCCAAGGCCTGGAGCCTCTGGGAGGGTGCGACCAGCAAGCTGATTCCGAGTCCGGACATGCTGACCCGCTACGGTGGCGACGAGTTCGCCGATGCGTTTGCCCGCATCGAGTGTCACTATTTCGTCAACCACGGCTTCCTGCGCCCCAACCAGTTGCTCGACGACGTGCATCGGATCCGCCATATCCCCGGTGTGATCGTGCAGGGCCGTTACGACGTGGTCTGTCCGCTGCGCTCGGCCTGGGACCTGCATCGCGCGTGGCCGGAGGCCGAGTTGCAGATCGTCGGCGACGCCGGCCATGCCGCCAGCGAGCCGGGCATCATGGCGCGGCTGGTGGACGCCGCCGATCGTTATGCTGAACTCCAGGATGATTCGCCTTGAATGCCGACGCTGTGCCCATCGTCCGCAGCGACGCAGAATTGCTGCACGCGAACCAGCTGTTCTACGACGGCCTGTGGGCCGATGCGCGATTGGTCGAGCCGCAGCGATTTAACACCTGGCCATTGGTCAGCCGCCTGTCGGCGCAGGCGTCGAGGCGGCTGGAAGTCGCCCCCGGATTGCGTCCGAGATTGCCGATCGCAGGCACGCAGTTTGTCGACATCAGCGCGCCGGCTTTGGCCAAGCTGCGCGCGCGGGGCGCGCACACGCAGCAGGGGCCGATCTCGGCACTGCCTTATGCAGATAACAGTTTTGATCTGGTCTGCGCGCTCGATATTGTCGAGCACGTTGACGACGACGACCGTGCGCTTGCAGAGCTGGCGCGCGTCGCCGCGCCGGGTACGGCATTGATACTGTCGACGCCGCTGCATGCGTCGATGTGGACCGCGTTCGATGATTTTGTCGGCCATCGCAGGCGCTATGAACCGCAGCAGATGATCGACAAGCTGGCCCTGCACGGTTTCGTCGTCGAGCAGAGCGCGGTGTTTGGGATGAAGCCAAAATCAAACGCGCTGGTGCGTCTGGGCATGTGGTTTCTGGTTCATCGGCGCAAACGTGCGATGTGGCTGTATAACAAGGTATTGATGCCGCTCGGGGTGCGTTTCCAGAAGCCGCTGGCACTGCATGACGGCATGGTGGCGACCAAAGACGTGGCCGAGGTCTTGCTGATCTGTCGCAAGCAGGCGGCGAGCATCATTATCTAAAATCTTAATCATCATGGCAGCTCGCAAATTCCGGGGTATTTCGTGACACTGCTCAGCGTGCAGTTGCTGTTGATGCTGCTGGTGATCTTGCTGGCGGCGGAACTGTTCACCAATGCGTTGGAGCACCTGGGCGAGCGCATGGGCATTTCAGAAGGCGTCACCGGCTCGCTGTTCGCGGCGGTCGGTACCGCATTGCCCGAGACAATGGTGCCGGTGATTGCGATATTTGCCGGCACACAGGATGCGGCTGTCAACGAGGATATCGGCGTGGGAGCGATCCTGGGTGCGCCGCTGATGCTGTCCACGTTGTCGACCTGCCTGATGGCGTTGTCGGTGCTGCGTATGCGCGGCTTTGGCGGTCGTCTGCGTCCGGAGCGCAGCGGCCTGATACGCGATCTCAACGTGTTCCTGCTGGCGTTTCTGATCGCGGCGGCGGCGATGTTCCTGCCGCCGGGATTGCATGTGGTGCGGAGTCTGCTGAGCGTGC
>DATMTG010000338.1:0-4426 GCA_035565075.1 Stenotrophobium sp. | reverse complement strand
CAACAGGCCGCCGGAGAAATTGTCCGCGAGCTTCTCGATGCGCTTTTGGTCTCTGGAGAGTCTCCCTTCCTCCTCGATATGCGCAGGTGCCATCTCGCGCCAGGTGATGAGGTGGAAAAGCTCGTGGCCCATGTCGAACGCACGGCGCCCGGACGATTCGCGACGGTTGATGAGGATCGTGTTGAGTGGCCCCAGCTGACACGCCGCACCGGACACACCAACTACTGTATCGACATGCAGGATCAGCGTATCGAGCTTCTGCTCCAGTACGGACGCCAGGTTCGCCGCCGGTACGTCACCCAGGCCGAGTGATCGCGAAACGGCGTCACCCTCGTCGGCAGCCTCCTCGAATGAGCTCTTCGGGTTCAGGCCAATCTGGGGCAGCAGGGAATTCACCGACTCGCCCTTGAGTCGGCTCAAGTGCCGATAGGTGGCGATCCAGCCGCCGGCACGCTGCTCGAAAGCACCGAGGTCATCTGCTTTGGCGGCCTGACGCCAGGAGAAGCTGGCTTCGCCGGCGAGCTCGAAAGGGTCGGTGAAATAGCCGGGGTCGACACCGAAAAACTCGGCGGCGCGCACCAGATCGACAGGCGCAACCTGGCGCTTGCCCAACTCGATGTCGGACAAGGTTTGGCGGTCATTGAAGCCCAGGGCTTGGGCCAGGTCGGTCTGATTGACCTCTCGGCGCTCGCGCAATGCTTGCAGGCGGCGGCGGATCGTTGCTTGGTCCATAGCGGCACCTCCAGTTGCAGAATTCTATCTTGCAAAAGTCCTAAATGCAAGAATTCTTGTAGATTGAAGGCGGCGCCCACATGAGTCGACGTTCATATTTACCCCTCACAGGCGCCCCATTTGGCTAAAGTCTAGGATCACACTTTTTGCATGCTTTAGCTCACCTGAGCCGCGCATCATCACGGACATGCTTCGGCCCACCCGGGTCACAGGGGAAGCGATGACACCGATCCTGCTGGAGGACCACCTGGAACAGGCTGCGCTGCAGTGGCTGGCCGACCTGGGCTGGGAGGTGGCGCACGGGCCGGATATTTCGCCGCCGGATGCGCACACGCCAGGCAGTGAGCGGGACAGTTACCGGCAGGTGGTACTTGAGCATCGGCTGCGCGATGCGATCCGCCGGCTGAATCCGCGGATTCCCGCCACGGCGCAGGACGAGGCGCTGCGGATGGTGCTGAATCCCAATATCCCGGGCCCGTTACAGGCGAACCGCCAGCTGCACCGCTGGCTGACCGAAGGCGTGCCGGTGCAGTTCCAGCACGGCAACGAGACGCGCGGCGATCTCGTGCGGCTGGTCGATTTCGACGATGTGCGCGGCAACGACTGGGTGGCGGTCAACCAGTTCTCCATCCAGGGGCCGAAACGCACGCGGCGACCGGATCTGCTGCTGTTCCTCAACGGGCTGCCGATCGTGCTGCTTGAGCTGAAGAACCCGGGCGACGAGAACGCGGACATCTGGTCGGCGTTCAACCAGGTGCAGGCGTACCGGGAAGACATCCCCGACCTGTTCATCTACAACGCGCTGGTGGTGATCTCCGACGGCATCAGCGCGCGAATGGGCTCGCTCAGCGCCGAGCGCGAACGCTACATGGCGTGGCGCACGATCGACGGCGTGCAAACCGATCCGCTGGGCGAGATGCGCGAACTGGAAACGCTGGTGCATGGGGCGTTCGACCGCACGCTGCTGCTGGCCTATCTGCGCAATTTCATTCTGTTCGAGGACGACGGTGCGCTGGTCAAGAAGGTCGCCGGATACCACCAGTTACATGCGGTACGTGCGGTGGTGGAAAGTGTGCTGGCAGCATCGAAGCCGGGCGGATCGCGCAAAGGCGGCGTGGTGTGGCATACGCAAGGTGCGGGCAAGAGCATCGAGATGACCTGCCTGGCCGGCACCTTGATGCAGCACCCGGCGATGGGCAACCCGACCATCGTGGTGGTGACCGACCGCAACGATCTGGACAACCAGTTGTTTGGCGTGTTCGCCGGCGTCGCCGACCTGCTGCGTGAAACACCGGTGCAAGCCGATACGCGGCCGCGCCTGCGCGAGCTGCTGGGCAACCGGCCTTCCGGCGGCATCATCTTCACCACGATCCAGAAGTTCACGCCGGGCGAAGACGAGGATGTGTTTCCGGTGCTGTCCGAGCGGCAGAACATAGTGGTCATCTGCGACGAGGCGCATCGCACGCAGTACGGCTTCGAGGCGAAGCTGACCGGCGACCCCGCCAAGGCGAAGCCCGCGAAGATGGCGGCGGACGCGGCGGGCTCGGTGGCGATGGCGGCTCTGACGTCGCACGAATCATCCGCCAGTTACGCGAGCAGCGTGCGTTACGGCTACGCCCAGCACCTGCGCGATGCGCTGCCGAACGCCACCTTTGTCGCGTTTACCGGCACGCCGGTGTCGCTGACCGATCGCGACACCCGCGCCGTGTTCGGCGACTACGTGCACGTCTACGATATCGAGCAGGCGGTGAAGGACGGTGCCACCGTACCGATCTACTACGAGTCACGGCTGGCGAAGCTCGAACTGAGCGACGGCGACATCGACGCGCTCGACGAGGAAGTCGACGAGTTGAACGAAGGCGCGGTCGACGACCCCTCACATGCGGCGCGTATTCGCCGCTGGGCGGCACTGGAGAAGGTAGTGGGTGCCGCGCCGCGCATCCAGAAGGTGGCCAGCGACATCGTCGAACATTTCGAGAACCGCCTGGCCGCGATGGATGGCAAGGCGATGATCGTGGCGATGAGCCGCGAGATCTGCGTGCATCTGTACGACGCCATCGTGGCGTTGCGGCCCGAATGGCACGACGCCGATCCCGAAAAGGGCGTGATCAAGATCGTGATGACCGGCTCGGCCGCCGACAAGCCGATGCTCAAGCCGCATGTGTATCCGAAGGAAAAGCGCAAGCGGCTGGAGCGGCGCTACAAGGACGCCGCCGACCCGTTCAAGCTGGTGATCGTGCGCGACATGTGGCTGACCGGTTTCGATGCACCGTGTCTGCACACCATGTACATCGACAAGCCGATGCGTGGGCACAACCTGATGCAGGCGATCGCACGGGTCAACCGTGTTTTCAAGGACAAACCCGGCGGCTTGGTGGTGGACTACATCGGCATTGCCAACGAATTGAAGCAGGCACTGGCCGATTACACCCAGGCCAAGGGCAAGGGCCGACCGACGATCAAGGCCGAAGAAGCACTAGACGTGCTGGTGGAGCGGATGGAGCTGCTGCGCGGCATGCTGCATGGCTACGACTACGTGAACTTCCGCACGCAGGCCTGGGCCCTTTTGCCGGGCGCGGCGAACCATGTGCTGGGACTGGATGACGGCAAGCAGCGTTTCGCCGACCAGGTGCTGGCAGCCACCAAGGCGTTTGCGCTGTGCTGCACGCTGGATGCGGCGCTGGCGTATCGCGATGAGCTGGCGTTCCTGCAGGCGATCAAGTCGGCCATCACCAAGCATTCGACCACCGACAAGAAGCTCAGCGATGAGCAGAAGGAACATGCACTGCGCCAGATCATCTCGCGCGCCGTGGTGTCCGATCAGGTCATCGACATCTTTGCCGCCGCCGGCTTGAAGCGTCCGGACATCGGTGTGCTGTCGGAGGAGTTCCTGCAGGACGTGCGCCACATGAAGGAACGCAACCTTGCAGTGGAGCTGCTGGAGCGGCTGCTGAAGGGCGAGATCAAGTCACGTTTCAAGACCAACGTCGTGCAGAGCGCGAAATTCTCGGAGCTGCTGCAGGCGTCGCTGACGCGCTATCGAAACCGCGCGATCGAGACGGCGCAGGTGATCGAAGAGCTGATCGCGATGGCCAAGAAATTCCAGCAAGCCGCCGAACACGGTGACGCGCTGGGACTCAATCGCGATGAAGTCGCCTTCTACGACGCGCTGGCGAACAACGAATCCGCGGTGCGCGAACTCGGCGACGAGACGCTGCGCAAGATCGCCGTCGAGCTGACCCAGAAGCTGCGCAATTCCGTCACGGTGGATTGGGCGGTACGTGATTCTGTGCGTGCCAAGCTACGGGTGATGGTGAAGACCTTGCTGCGGCGCTACAAGTATCCGCCCGACAAACAGGACGAGGCGGTGGAAATCGTACTGCGGCAGGCTGAGACCCTGACCGGTGCTTGGGCGAGCGCCGGGTAGCCAGGCTGAAAGCAGGTCTGTCTACAATCCTATTCGACCCTCTGACTATAGCCGCTCAGTCATCGCCGTAGCATGCGTGTCACCTTTCCTACCGTGCTTGTCGGCATAGGGGTGCGTGCGTCGAGCTCAAGCAACAAGCTGGCTTGGATGCTGTCTTTGATGACGATTTGCGCCTCGAGGTCCCGAATGCGCTGCCTTGCGGCTTCCAAGCCGCGCGCGAGATCCGTTGCTCGGGGCCCTTTTTCCAAAATGGCCTTAACCTAGTCC
>DATMTG010000337.1:0-7773 GCA_035565075.1 Stenotrophobium sp. | reverse complement strand
ACAGCCGCCGCGCCAACGGGCGCGCCGGATCGGGCTGGCACTCAGCCCAGAATGGTGATTTCACGTTGTGCGCGCGCCAATCTGGCCGCGCGCGGGGCCTGCGCGGCCTGCCCGCGCTGCATGTTGGCAATGACTTCTTCGAACGTGGCGATGCCATCCACCATGCTCTGTGCCTTCGCCTGTTCGGCGCCAAGCACGCGGCCTTGCCCCATGCCGTTGCGAACCTGCTCGACCGGGACGTTGCGACCACGCGCGACCGCGCGGGTGAATGCGCCGTAGTAATCATCCACGCGCGATTGCATGAACTTCTGCGCATCGGCGCCGAGCGGCTGGTATGGGTTGCCCTCGACTTTGAACTGTCCGGCCGAGATAAGGGTGACGTTCACGCCAGCCTCTTCCAGCGCCTTGCTGAAGTCCTGGTGCGCGGTCCAGACACCAATCGAACCGACTTCGCCACCGGGCGTGACATAGAACTCACTGGCCGCCGAGCCGATCCAATAGGCCGCGCTCGCGGCGAGACTGTTGGCGATCGCGACGACCGGCTTCTTCGAACGCGCGATCTCGGCCGCGACTTCCTGCACGCCATAGACCGAGCCGCCGGGCGAATCAATGTCCAGTAGCACTTGCGACACGCTGTCGTCAGCCATGGCATCGGCCAGTGCGTTGCTGATCGCCTGCGTGCTAGTGCCTCCTTCGCAGATGTCAATCTGGCTGGCGCGTTGCACGATCGGTCCATACACGGGAATGACCGCAATCGAACCCGCACGCGGTTTTTGCTCGCGCCGGGGGCCGGCAACGATCGGCTGGCCGTCCTCTATCGCAACCGGTGCCGCACGGCGCGCGAGCACTGCGGCGTAAGCTGCCATGCGTTCGGGCATCAACGCCCACGGCTGCGACAAGGCCCAGGCGATGAACCGTTCATGTTTCATTCTTTCGCTCCCAGTTGCAGCAGTTGTGCGTAGCATTCGTCCTCGCTCGCGCCACGGTCGCGGCTATGAAGCCATGCGGATGCTTGCGCCAGCGGGATGGCGAGCGCTTCCGCCAGCACGTCCTCGCCTACACCATTGCCACTGACGATCCGCCGCGCCATGCGCAATGCGTTCGCGCGAATCAGTGCATTCAGGCGCGCATTCGCATCATCATTGGCCGGCTCATCTGGAGCGACTGGCGTCGCGCCATCCTGACCGGCCGGTATGCGCTGCGGAGAATTGCTCGCCTGCGACTCCTCGACCATGTTCAACGGGCGCAAGGGCTCGTCCAGCCCGTCAAGCGGCTCCATTCCCTCCCTGTCGCGCGCCTCGTTGCGCGTCATCCAGCCGTCCAATACGCCGTTGTGGTAGTACATCGCGCGCGCCTGCTGGTCGCCGCGCAGCAATGCGGTGAAATCGAACTCAACTTCAATGTCGGCCTCGGCCTCCAGCAGCAGCGAGGTCTCGATCGAGGATTCCCACCGCTCCGCCCACGGCGTCATCGTGTGAATCACGAAATCGAGCGACTGCTGCTCAATGTTCGAGAACGTAGCCTTAGACAAGTCGCCCACCAAGTGCGGCGGAACGCGGAAGATGCGCGCAATATCCCCGACCTGAAACTGCCGCGCTTCGAGAAACTGACTGTCCTTATTCGTCAGGCCCAATTCGTGGAACTTCATCCCGTATTCGAGGACGGCCATCTTTCCGCGATTGAGCCCGGATTGGGCCTCCTGCCATGATTCGCGGAAGTTGTCGCGGGCAGCTTTATCCTTGAAATTGCCGGAGAACTCAATCCAGCCGCCGCCGGGCTTGGCATCGTTCTGGAAGAACCGCGCGCCGTATTCCTGCGCGGCCAATCCCAGTGCCGCAGATTCACGCGCCAGCGCGATCGGGCTCAACCCCATCACGCCATCACTGGAAAGCCCGCGCAGGTGCCACACCTCGCCGCGCGTCAGCACATGCTCGACGCCATCGCGATCGGTATAGCGATACCGATAATCGAACTCTGTGCCACCGGACAGGAATTCGATCTTCGTCCGGTCCGGATGCATCGGCATCAGCGCCGTGATATTGCCCCGGCGGTCAGTCTGGATATGGTTGTAGGCATTTCCGCGCAACGCGAGGTGCCCTTGCATCATCTCGCGCCATTCGAAAGGCGTCTGGTACGGATTCGGATGGCGCGCCAGCAGGTCAATCAGCCAGTGCTTCGTCAGGCGCTTCCGCGCGTTTCCAGTATTCCGGTACACCCGCAGCGGCAAGATGCTGAACGACTCGGCCAGAACCCGCACGCATGCGAGCACGGCAGGCAGTTGCAGCGCGCGATCCGGCGACACACGAAGGCCCGTTGCGGTGCGCGACGCGACCGGCGTAAACCAGAAATCGCCCCATGGCGATCGGTCATCAGCGGCGCTAGCGCGCATCTTGGTGAGGAACATCAGTCTTCACCCTTGCGCTTGGCATACACTCCCGCCATCCGTGCGCCGGCGAAAGTCAGTGCCAGCAACAATGCGCCGCCGACAATCAACCCGGAAGGCACGCTGAACAGGCAGGCCCCAGCCAGCACCATGAGCCAGCCAATTGCGACCGCGATGTTGAAGAACATCAGGTTCATCAGGCCACCATCAGTGAGTAATCCGATCCGAGCGTCACGGGCGCATCCTCCGGCTCGCCCTGACTGACGCCGATTGCCATCAGCAATGCCGCCATGTCGTCGATCTTTTCCGGTGAGCGTTTCTTGTCGGGCGCCATATTCATGTTGGCGTCGTAGCGCACCACGAGATTCGATGCGCACCACTGCAATACCGGGTCGCCGCCGTGCACGAGCTTTCCGGCCAGATACAGCCGTTCCAATTCCTGCATGGCCGGGTGGTATGACTTCGGCCCCTGCACGAACTCGATCATCGGCAATTCGTCCTTCGTGAGCCGGTTAACCAGGTCCACCGCGTTCCAGCGATCGAACGCGATCAGCGTCGGGTTGAACCGCTCAACGTCTTCCCGGATCCGCGCTTCGATCACCTCGTAATCAATCACATCGCCGGGCGTGGCCTCGATCAATCCAGCGCCATGCCACGCCTCATAAGGCACCGTGCCGCGTAGTGCCCGGCGCTTTACTGCGGCTCCGGGAACCCAACGCCTGCCCCACGTCAGCAGCCGATCTTCTCTCTGCCAGACGAGCCGCCATGCGGCCATGTCGGTAGTGGAGGCAAGGTCCAGCGCGGCCCAACACGGCAGTCCGGCCAGCGCGTCGAGATCAACCGCACCGTCGCATCGCTTCCATTTCGGCAGATCAATCCAGCCGTTCGCCGCCGATGCCTGCCGGTTCAGCCGCTTGATGCGGAACTCGGCCAGCCTTCCCGGCATGGCCTTGGCTTCCGCCGCAGCCTTGTGCAGTTCGCGCTGCAGGATTGGGGAGGCATCCAGCAGCGGATTGGCCTTGACGAACTTTGTCTCGTCAAAATCGTCGTCTCCATCGTCCAGCGCATAGATCAGCGCCAGGAAGTGATCGGCCTCGACTACACCTTCAAGCACCTGCTGCGCGAATTTGCGCAGCTCCGGCCATGGTCCGGGTGTTTCGTAACCTTCTGTCGTGGTGTAAAGCCACAGCGGATTGCGCCGTGCGCCGGCCGCGGACTGCAAGACGTCCAGAAGCTCGGCCGTCTTATGCGCGTGAACCTCATCCAGCACCGTCGCGGACGGGTTCAATCCGTCCTGCGTTGAAGCCTTGGCGTTGATCGGCTTGAAGCTGCCGCCATTGCGAAAGCTTGCGATCGCGTTCGCGAATGGCTTGATGTCAAACGCCTCCTGCAGGTCAGGCGTCCTCTCGACCATCCGTTTCGCGACATTGAAAACGATGCGCGCCTGATCGCCCGTTGTCGCAGCGCTGACGATTTGCGGCCCCGGCTCGTCCTCGCAGCACAGGCAATACAACAGGATGGCCGCACCGAGCGTGGATTTCGCATTCTTGCGGGCCAGTGCCAGCAACGCCGACGTGAAGCGCCGCGTCCCATCACGGTTCCGGAAACCGAACAGGTTGACGACAAAAAACACCTGGAACGGGTCCAGTGCGATCGTCGGCGTGTCCCATCTGCCTTCGACGTGCGGCAGCTTCTCGATGAAATCGCAGGCGTCGCACGCGTGCCATTCGTCGAAAACGAACGCCGAGCGCGGACGCCGGGCCGTTTTCAGGTCAGTGAGAAACCGCTTCGCCGCCAGACGCGTCCACTTGCAGAACCGTTGCCGCTTCTTATCGGCTACCGCTTCGCGCGCATATGCCATCGCGGTGGCTACATAGTCACGCTTTCCGCTTGCCGTTGTTGACGAAGCGGTTTGACGTTTTTTCTTCACCACCGGTTTTCACTTTTCCTTGCGCGACCGGCGTCAGCCCGAAGTCATTCACCAGTGCGCGGTATTGAGCGAGCATGTGGCCGGTCGGAGACTCCCCGGCGGCCCACAGCTGTACGAGCTTCCCGTGCAACGCGCACAACATGCCGAGCGCGGACAATCCAGCCTCGGTCAGCAATCCGACGTTGTGCAGGATTGGCGCGAGTCGGTCCCACTCATTCACCGCATGCGCATTCGGCAGCCAATTCGGCGCCTTCGGAAGCTCATCTGTAAGCGGTAGATCGACAGATGGAGGATCCATGCGACACGGCTGGGCTGTGCCCTGAATCAGCTTGAGCTTGGCGGGCACCTTCGGCTTCGGCATGGCTTGATCAAACCTGATTTCTCAAATTGCACGTGCAAAAAAACTATTGGGCAGCCGGTCTAGGGAGGCCGACCGGCCAGAGATTTGATACCCCCTACCCGGTGAACCTCGGCGCGTTCGGTCGCTTGCTTCGTGCTGTCGTGATGCGTCTTGCAGAGTGACTGCCAATTGCGGCGATCCCAGAACAATGCACGCGCTGCAGCGACCGCATCAGCTATCCCGCTGTCCAGCGCCCATGCCAGGCGATGCGGTTTGATGTGATCTACCACCGTTGCGGCGGTGACGCGGCCAGCCTGCGCGCACATCACGCACAACGGATGCGCGGCGAGCCATCCGACACGTGCGCGTTGCCATTTCGAGTCGTAGCCGCGTTGGGCAGCGGTATAGGCCTGGGTGCCCAGATGCACGCGCGCGATCCGCGTCAGCGGCTTGTGTGTGGGGGCGCGATTCGGCATTTGCGCGGCTGCGATTCCCGGCCTGGGCAATAGGTGCCCGCACGCTTGGCTGTGCCTTGCGCTATTGGTGAAGGGTCAAGGTTCACTGCGGGCGTAGAAAAGGCGAAGCCCCGGAGCGTCCTAGCGCGTCCGGGGCCTCTTTCTCGGGTTGCGTCTGCGCACGCATTCCGATAGATGCAGCCTATCACTTTTCGATAGGCAATAGGTCGCCCTAGCGTGTCGGTGGAACGCTCTGGCTCTGGTCTGCGCAGTTGCCTTTACCAGTCCACCGCTCACGCGGCCAAAACAAGTCGGTCGCCGCCATTTCGGCAGCGTTAGAACTCCCCGCAGGGATGTGTTCCACCATGAAAGGACTGTATATCTCGCCGCGCGGCAGGCGGCGATAGGGGCGCTAGGAAACCCCGGCGCTATGCGTTTATCTCCGCCCGCATAGATTTCGGCGGTGTTGCGCTATTTGTACCCCGCGACATGCAACGCGCGGCAAAGATCAAAGCTCCCGCCCTTCCCGGCTCGGAAACTCGGGAATGGGATCGCGGTCGTTCACTGCACACCCTTGGGCATCGTCAGCGCGGCCTTGTCGCATACCGTCACCACGATTGGCACCGGGCAGAATCCGTCTTTGCACAGCCTCTCTGCCACGATCAGCTCGCGATGAGATGTCAGGCAAGCCGGCGCGGTGCGGTCAATCAGCGCCTTGTCGTAGCCCAACGCAGCGCCAGCCGCGACACCGCAGGCCAGGATCGCGGCAATGAGCCATTTCACGGCTTGCCACCCTTGATCTCAGTCACCTTGGCCTTGGGCTTGCCCTGGGATGGCCTGCGCCACTGGCCGGTCTCGGCGTCCATGATTTCGATCTCACCCGGCTTCTTCATCGTCACGCGGATCGCGCTGGAGTCATAGCACTCAGCGAACCATTCGACGCCGTGCGGGAAGATGATGTAGCCATCCTCGACCTCGTAATACTCAGGTTCGGTGGGCTCGGCCAGTTCGATTGCGCCCAGATCCTCGTCCGGTTCGTCGGCCATCTCGCTCACCCTCCGGTTTTCGCTGCACGGTCAGCCGGAATAGCCGCTCACCGTCCTCACCGCACACGGACAGCAACATCTTCAGCGTCGGCTCATCAAACCAGATGGGAATCTGCTCTGGCAACTTGCGGGCCATACCCACCTCGAATGAATCGGCGGAACGGGCAGCGCTGCCCTTTCCCGCATCCGGGTTGCAAAGGTGACGGGTCGTCGCTGTCTCTTGCTCGCCGTCGTCCCGCCCTCGCCACGGTTTCGCGATGCACACGTGGCCGGTTGTGATGCGACCGCCGAAAGGTTTATCCCTGCGCGCTAAACCTGGTTAAACCACCACAAGGTCAGCGGGTGGTATAACTGCGCGCCGAATTTGGCTACGCGGCATCTTTCCGCGCGCACAGGAACCGTTGCTCCGCGTGCTTGTATTTCTTGCGCAGATACGTACTCAGCGCCACGCCTTCATAGCGCCGACACAGGTAATCCAGCGTTAGCGGCATCTCGCAAAACGTGCCGTTTCTGACTTCGTTCAACACCACCACGCCGCGCCAATGCAGGTTCGCGACACCCTTGTAAAGTTCGTCGTGCAGGTAGCAGGAACCAGCCACGATGCCATGCCGCACAATGCCTGTGGCGTACTGCCTGTTGCCTTGTAGAAGCCCCTGCACGTGACCTTGCACGAATGTCGTGCCGATCTGCGCCAGGCGATTCAGTACCGTGCCGTTGATCGGCTTGCCTGTGTTTGGGTTCGGGAAGTAATGGGCATAGCACACGCCATCAACCACGATGGGTTGCGGACTACCCATGAAGTAAGGCACCACTTCCCAGCCGCGATCATTCAGCAGGTGCAGGCCCACCAATCCCTCTAGCACCGGATTGGCATCTATGTATCGTTGCGCACGCCATTCATGATTGCCGCGCAGGCGGATCATGCGTTTGGGCTTGAACTTGCCCATGCCGCGCCGGAGCAATTCTTCAGCGCGATTAGACGCTTCAATGTCCAGCTTGAGCCGCTGTCCCTCCTTGGACAGGCTCCCTGCTGCCTCGTGCGTCGAGAGTGATGGGAAGTCGGTGTTGTCCCCCAAGTCCACCACCACGTCCGGCTTATAGTCCCGGATGGCCTTCCCAACCCAGAGATTATGTTCCAGTGGCACGCCGTGCTTGGCTTGGCGGTCTGGTATGACGAAATGACGCTTCGGATTCATCCGATGCATCTCTAGCGCGCCCCTAGGCGCGAGATTAACTTTCGGTTCCGCGCCGGAATACAAACTAGGGCGCGTGTTCCATGCCGGTATCGGCGGCGACACTTGGCGCGTCCGGTGTATGGCTGGCGTTACCCATTAGCGCGGCCACGTCCAAGCCGTCCGGGCACGTCAGTACGTCGCAGCGCATGGTTAGCGTGCGCTTGGATGCTTGCTCCTCGACTCGCCGACCGCGCCAATCCCACCATGTGATCCGGAACACGTCCTCATCGACGCGCTCGACCATCAGGTGATTGGCGGCGGGCATTGCATCCCCTGCAATAGCGGACGCCCCGCTGTGGTAGCCGGGGCTGTCGTGTGGAAATGGAGCGTCCCCGAGGAATCGAACCCCGCATGCATGGCTTGGAAGGCCCACTGGCGACCATC
>DATMTG010000336.1:0-3686 GCA_035565075.1 Stenotrophobium sp. | reverse complement strand
TGCTCACCGGCGCTGCGGGAAACCTCGGTAAAGCGGTGGCCGCGGCTTTTGAAGCGGCTGGATGGTCACTGGCGCTGCTCGATGTCAATGACTCGTTCCTGCGCGCAGCCTATACCGGTGCCACTGATCGCAAATTACTGCTGACCGCCGACCTGATGAATCCAGCCTCGGTGGCAACCGCGGTCGAGTCCACGCTGAAGCGGTACGGCCGCATCGATGCCCTGTGCAATATCGCGGGCGGCTTCGCGATGGGACCTTCGGTGCATGCCACAACCGTTGCAGACTGGCAAAAAATGCAGGAACTCAACGTCGGCACTCTGCTCAATATCGTGCGCCTGGTCACCCCCAAGATGCTGGCGCAGGGCGGCGGCAAAATCGTCAACATCGGCAGCCTCGCCGGGCTCAAAGCCAGCGCGCAGATGGGTGCTTACAGCGTCGCCAAGGGCGCCGTGATCCGGATTACCGAAGCGATGGCAGCGGAACTGCGCGACAACAACATCAACGTCAACTGCGTGCTGCCCAGCGTCATCGACACGCCGCAGAACCGTGCGGCGATGCCGGACGCGGACCCGTCGCGCTGGGTCGCGCCCGCCGACCTTGCTGCCGTCATCGTGTTCCTCTGTTCGGATGCCGCGCGCGCCATTCATGGCGCTGCGATTCCGGTCTCCGGCCTGTCCTGAACCGCCCGCGCTTGCCATGTCCGGGATGCCGCCGCTGACCCTGCGCGAATTGCGCGAACTGGCGCAGGCCGATCCTGCGCTGTCGGGGTTTTCGCCGCTGTCTGCGCGCAATGTTTTGCTGGTCGATCTGGCCGCCGGCGGCATATCGCCCGAAGAGCAGGCGCGGATTGCCGCGTGGCTGCGGCAGCTGCCCTGCCCGTGCATCGGCATGGCGGCTGAAGGCCGGCACGACAGCCTGCCCGCGCAGGCCTGCGACACGCTCGTGGCGGACGCCGACGCGGCCGCGCCGCTGCTGGCCAATATCCAGCGCAGCCCGGTCGCCGCCACGGTGCTGGTGCAGTTGCTGCGCGCCAGTGAGCCCCTGCCGCCGGCCGACGCACTGACGATGGAATCGCTGGCATATGCGGCGCTGCAGGCCGGACCTGAATTCGGCCGCTGGCTGGCCGCTCACCGTGCATCGGCGCCGGCCGCACACAGCGACCACGGCCCGGCCGTGGCGATGATGCGCGAGGCCGGCACGCTGACCCTGGAACTCAATCGCGCGTCCAACCGCAATGGCATGACCGTGGAAATGCGCGACGCCCTGATCGAGGCCCTGCAGTTGGTCCTGGCCGACGACAGCATCGCGCAGGTCCGGCTCGGCGGTCGTGGCAAGTGCTTTTCGACCGGCGGCGACCTCACCGAGTTCGGCAGCGCGCCCGACCCGGCCACCGCCCACCTCGTGCGCAGCCTCGCGCTGCCAGGGCGACTGCTGGCGCAGTGCGCAGCGCGCGTCACCGTGCGCGTGCACGGCGCCTGCATCGGCTCGGGCATCGAGTTTCCGGCGTTCGCGAAACGGCTCATCGCCGCGCCCGACGCCTACTTCCAGCTGCCGGAACTGCGCTACGGCCTGCTGCCCGGTGCGGGGGGCACGGTGAGCATCGTCCGTCGCATCGGCCGGCAACGCAGCGCATGGCTGATGCTGTCCGGCCGCCGCATCGGCGCGGAACAGGCGCTGGCCTGGGGCCTGGTCGACCGGATCGAAGCGTGAATCCCGGCAAGCCCCTGTCGCTGGACGGCGTCGGGGCCAGCAGCGTGCGCCTGCCCCCGGGCGCGTGGCCGACCCTGCTGGATTTTCTCGACGCCCGATTTCCGGAGGTTGGGCGTGCCACCTGGGGCGTACGCATGAACGAAGGCAAGGTGCTCGATGCCACCGGCACACCTCTCGGCCGCGAGGCTCCGTATGCCGGCGAAACCCTGGTCCATTACTACCGCGAGATCGTCGATGAGCCGCGCATTCCGTTCGACGAGGCCGTGCTGCACCGCGACGAACACCTGCTGGTCGCGGACAAGCCGCATTTCCTGCCGGTGATTCCCTCGGGCCGCTTCGTGCGCGAAACCCTGCTGGTGCGGCTGCGGCAACGCTATGCGCTGGAGGCGCTGGTGCCGGTCCACCGCATCGATCGCGGGACTGCGGGCGTGGTGATCTTTTCCTGCAATGCCGCTAGCCGCGACGCCTACCAGGCCCTGTTCCGCCGGCGCGAGGTCCACAAGACCTACGAAGCACTGGCGCCGGTATCGGCGACCCTGATCCTGCCGCAGGTCCACCGCAGCCGGCTGGTCGCGGGCGAGCCGTTTTTCCGCATGCGGGAGGTTCCGGGCCCCGCCAACAGCGAGACGCACATCGACATCCGGCAACGATTGGGCGAACACGCGCTTTACCGGCTGCAGCCCGTCACCGGCCGGAAGCACCAGCTGCGCGTGCACATGGCGGCACTCGGATGCCCGATCGTCAACGACGATTTTTATCCGCAACTGCGGCCGGAACTCAGCGAGGATTATTCACGTCCGCTGAAGCTGCTGGCGCAGTCGCTGCGCTTTCGTGACCCACTCAGCGGACAGGAGCGTTATTTCGAGAGCCGCAGAACGCTATAGCGATAGCGCCTTGCGTATCGATTGCACGCGCTGCGCCAGTTCATCGGCCGTGTAGAGTTTCGCCGGCAGGCGCCCCCACACCGGCGCCGGCCACGCCGGGTCGGTGGCGAAGCGCACGATGTGATGCACATGCAGCTGCGGCACCCTGTTGCCGAGTGCGGCGACGTTGAGCTTGTCGCCCTTGAACAGCGCCATCAGCGCGCGCCCGAGTTGCGCCGATTCGCGCCAGAACTGCTGCAGGTCGGCCGCCTCCAGTTCGTGGATTTCGCGCAGTCCCGCGCGGCGCGGCACCAGGATCGTCCACGGATACTGGCGGTCGTTCATCAGCAGCAGGCGGCACAGCGGCAGTTCGCCGACCGGCGTCGTGTCGGCGGCCAGTTGCGGGTGCAGTTGAAAATCCATGGCGATTCCCTGTGTTTTGCGCGGATCATAACGCGCCACTGATTTACACTGCCGTTCCAATGGAGAGAACGCCCATGTCACGCACCGCATTGATCGCCGGCGTCACCGGGCTGGTCGGCGAACAGCTGTTGTTGCAAATGGTGGCCAGCGATACGTACGCACAGATCACGTTGCTGAGCCGCAAGCCGCTGGCGGTCGACGATGCGCGCGTACGCGTCGTGATGACCGACTTCTCAGACCTGGCCGCGCTGGGCACGGCGCTGCGCGCCGACGACGTGTTCTGCTGCCTCGGAACGACGCTGAAAACCGCCGGCTCCAGGGCCGCATTCGAGCGCGTCGATTACCAGATGGTGGTCGATCTGGCGCGCGCCGCTCACGCGCAGGGCGCACAGCAGTTCCTGGTGATTTCTGCCGCGGGCACGGCGGCAAACTCGCCCTCGTTCTACAGCCGCGTCAAGGCGCGCATGGAGCAGGATGTCGCGGCGGCCGGCTTCGACAGCGTGCAGATCCTGCGGCCGTCGCTGCTGCTGGGCACCCGCAGGGAACATCGCCAGGGCGAGCGCGCAGCCCAGCGCATCATGCCGATGCTGTCGCCGCTGCTGTGGGGCGGGCTGAAAAAATATCGCGCCGTAACCGCCCACGATGTCGCGGCGGCGATGTTGCAGCTGGCCGCGCGCAGGCAGAGCGGCA
>DATMTG010000335.1:0-7590 GCA_035565075.1 Stenotrophobium sp. | reverse complement strand
AAGTGCACTCGACATGTAGAAAAGTGGGGAATCCTGGCGGTCAGTCGCGCGCCATACGGATACAAAATGTTTGCCGGAACGCACCAACTGACGATCGATGAAAAGGGGCGCATCGCCGTGCCGGCCCGTTTTCGTGCGCAGCTCGCCGAGAGCTGCAATTCACAGGTGGTCATGACCTGCGGCCCCAATCCCTGCATCGAGATTTATCCCATGCCTGAATTCCAGCGCATCGCGCAGGACATCCAGAACATGGCGGACCGCAGGAACGCGGATCTGCTCAAGCAGGTCTTCATCGGGTTCGCCGTCGAGTCCGAAGTGGACCGGCAGGGGCGCGTGCTGTTGCCGGCGATGCTGCGCAAACGCGCGCGGCTCAATGGCTCGGCGATCCTCATGGGACAGTACACGCGATTCGATCTCTGGGCCGAAGACCTCTGGAGCGAGCGTTTCGGCGAGGGACCGGGCAGCATCCTCGCGTCTCTGGAAGACGCATTCCTGACGCTCAAGCGGTGAGCGGCCGTGCTGCCATGTGCCACCCGCTCCGTCACCTGCGACTGGGTTAGCGACCCGATGCTTGCGCACCGGCCGGTGATGCTCGAAGCAGCCCTCGCCGGATTGAACATCCGTGACGGCGGCATTTACCTGGATGGCACGTTCGGTCGTGGCGGGCATTCCGCCGCGATTCTCGAGCGGCTGGCCGGTTCCGGGGCGCTGCATGCGCTCGACCAGGATCCCGAAGCCTGTGCGCATGCCTCCAGGCAGTTTGCAGACCGGAAAAACTTCCGGATCCATCACCGCAATTTTTCACGGCTGCGCGAATTGGCGGCGGAACTGGGTCTGGATCGGCGGGTCGACGGCATCCTGCTGGACCTGGGCGTTTCCTCGCCGCAGCTGGACGATGCGGCGCGCGGCTTCAGCTTTTCCAAGGATGGCCCGCTGGACATGCGCATGAATCCGCAGGCCGGCGAACCGGCGGCGCAGTGGCTGATGCACGCCGACGAGCACGAGATCGCGGACGTGTTGTGGAAATACGGCGACGAGCGCAACAGCCGTCGCATTGCGCGACGTATCGTCGAGTCGCGTGTTGAAGCGCCGCTGACCACGACCCTGCAACTGGCGGCGCTGATCGCCGCGGTGCCCGGGCCGCGAAGCCGTCATATCCATCCGGCCACGCGCAGCTTCCAGGCCATCCGCATCTTCATCAACCGCGAACTGGATGCGCTGGAGCAGGCGCTGACGCAGGCGACCGACGTGCTGGCGCCGGGCGGACGACTGGTGGTGATCAGTTTCCATTCGCTGGAAGATCGCATCGTCAAGCGCTTCATGCGCGATGCCGCGCGCGTCGAGACGCGCTATTCGGCGCAGGGCATGCCGCTACCGGGCGAGCCGGCGAAGTTGAAGCTGGTCGGCCGCAAGCAGCTGGCGACGCCGGAAGAAGCTGAGCAGAATCCGCGCGCACGCAGTGCCGTGCTGCGCGTGGCGGAGCGACTGGCGTGAGGCGCGGCGGACTCATGCTGCATCTGCTGCTATCGGTGCTGGTGGTGCTGTCGGCGCTGGCGGTGGTGAGGGTCAAGTTCAAGAACCGCGAACTGGTCACGCAGATGGATCAACTGCGCGGCGAACGCGAACGTATCAACATGGAGTGGTCGCAGCTGCAACTGGAGGAGGCCACGCTGGCCTCGCATTCGCGGGTCGAGCGAATTGCACGCGAGCAGCTGGGTATGACCGAGCCCAAGGATTACGTCACCGTGAGCGCGCGGCCATGAGCGGTGCACGCGCCAATTTCACCAGCGAGGCCGTCAGTCCGTGGCGGCGCTGGCTCGTCGCCGGCGTCCTCGGGCTGGGTGCGCTCATCATCGTCGGCCGCGCATTCCAGCTGCAGGTCCTGCAGCGGGATTTCCTGGTGCAGGAAGGCGACAAGCGCCAGATCCGCACGCTGGTGATCCCGGGGCATCGTGGCGCCATCCGCGACAGCCAGGGCGAGCCGCTGGCGCTTTCGGCGCCTGTCGAGATGATCTGGGCGGTGCCGGCGGCTTTGCTGGAATCGCCGCAATACGTGTATGCCGTGGCCAAGCTGCTGAACCGGAACCCGCGCGAGCTGGAGCAGTTCCTCAAGGAGCGCAAGGATCGCAAGTTCGTCTATCTCAGCGATCCCATCAGCCCGGCCGAAGCCCAGCGGGTGCTGTCGCTGAAGGCGCCGGGGGTTTTCTCGGAGCCGTCCTATGCGCGCTATTACCCCGCGGGCGAAGTCGCGGCGCAGCTGGTGGGATTCTGCGGCCGCGATGGCCACGGCCTGGCCGGCATGGAGCGTGCCCAGGACGCGGCGCTGGCGGGGAAGTCCGGCTCGCGCACCGTCATCCGCGACCGCGCCGGCCATGTCGTGGAGGATGACCTGGGGTCGGTCGATGCGGTCTCTGGGCAGGACCTGACCCTCACCATCGACCTGCGCATCCAGTACCTGGCGTACCGCGAACTCAAGGCAGCGGTGGCGCGCAATCATGCGACCGGTGGACTGGTCGTCGTGGTCGACAGCTCGACCGGCGACATCCTCGCCATGGCCAGCCAGCCCGGCTTCAATCCGAACAACATCGACGAGCGCAAGGGCGACGGCACGCGCAATCGCGCCATCGCCGACCTGTTCGAACCCGGTTCGACCGTCAAGCCCCTGCTGGTCGCCCAGGCCCTGCAGCTCGGGATCTTGCAGCCCGACAGCCGCATCGATACCAGTCCCGGCTACTTCAAGGTCGGTTCACTGACCGTGCGCGACGAGCACCCCCAGGGCGATATCGATCTGGAGCACATCATTGCCGTGTCCAGCAATGTCGGCGCCGCCAAGATCGGCCTGACGCTGGGCGCGCAGGCGGTGTGGTCCGGATATGAGCGTTTCGGCCTGGGCGAACCGGTGTATTCCGGCCTGCCGGGAGAGGCGACGCCGGTGCTGCGCAATTACAGCGACTGGGGCGACATCGCCACAGCCACGGCTTCCTACGGCTACGGGATCTCATTCACGGCGATGAACCTGGTGCGCGCGTATTCGGCGCTGGCCAACGACGGGCTGATGCCCCAGCTGCGACTGATCAAGAATGCGCCGCGCGTACCGCCACAGCGCACGATCTCGGCCACGGTTGCGCGCGAGGTGCGGCAATTGATGCTGGGCGTGGTCGCGCCGGGCGGGACCGCACCGCGCGCCGCGATTCCCGGTTATCGCATCGCCGGCAAGACCGGCACCGCACGCATGACGCTGGCGACTGGCGGTTATGCGACGCACCGGCATCGCGCGATATTCGTCGGCATGCTGCCGGCCGAGCATCCGCGTCTGGTGGGCCTGGTGCTGATCGACAATCCCGACAACGGTGAATACTTCGGCGGGCTGGTTTCGGCGCCGGTGTTCTCGACCGTCATGCAGGGCGCGGCGCGCCTGCTGCGCATCGCGCCGGACGAGCCGCTGCCGGTGCCGACAGTACCGCCGGTGCAGACCGTGTCGTTGCCGCAGTCGGCGGGGCCGCGCTCATGAGTTGCAGCACACCGCAAATGCGCAGCCTGGATTTCCTGCTGGCGGGCTATGGCGCGCCGGCGCCTGATTGCATGGTGACGGGTGTGGAAATGGACAGCCGCCGCGTGTCGGTGGGCGACCTGTTCCTGGCCTGCCGAGGGCAGGGGCGGCAACACGGCCTGGATTTTCTCGCTCAATCGCTGCGGCGTGGCGCATCGGCCGTGGCGTGGGAGCCGGCGCCAGGACGGTCACGGCCGGAAATCGCCGTGCCGGAAATCGCGGTGGAGAATCTTTCACGTCGTGCGGGCGAGATCGCGGCCAGATTTTTTGGCGAGCCGACGCGGCAGATGTATACGGTGGGCATCACCGGCACCGATGGCAAGACCTCGACCGCCCATCTGCTGGCGCAGGCGCTGGAACACCTGGCCTTGCCCTGCGCCTATGTCGGCACGCTGGGCACTGGCCGTCTCGGTCATTTGTCTGGAGCCACGCACACGACACCGGACCCGGTCAGCCTGCAGCGGCATCTGGCGAACCTGCATGCGGCGGGTGCGCGTGCGGTTGCGATGGAGGTTTCCTCGCATGCGCTGGACCAGGACCGGATTTCCGGCGTGCATCTCGACGCTGCCGTGCTGACCAATGTCACGCGCGACCATCTCGATTACCACGGCACGGTCGAACGCTACGCCGCGGCCAAACGCCGGCTGTTCGAGCGACTGCCGGCAGCGGGCGCCATTCTCAATCGCGATGATGCACACGGCCAGCAATGGCTACAGCAACTGGGCAGTGATGCGATTGCCTACGGCGTTGAAGGGCCGGCGTCAGACGCCCGTCGTCATGTGATTGCGCGACAGCTATCGCTGCATGCCGACGGACTGAGTTTCGAGGTGGAGACCTATCGTGGGACCGCGCGCATCAACAGCCGGCTGCTCGGCCAGTTCAACGTCTACAACCTGCTGGCGGCTCTCTGCGTTTTGCTGCTCAAGGGCGTGTCGCTGGCGGACGCGACGGCGGCACTGGGTCGCTGCCGCACGGTACCCGGGCGTATCGAGGGTTTTCGCGGCCCGGCATCCGGACCGCTGGTGGTGGTCGACTACGCCCACACGCCGCAGGCGCTGGAGCAGATCCTGCGCGCCGTGCGCGCCCACACGCAGGGGAAACTGTCCTGCGTATTCGGCTGCGGTGGCGACCGCGACCGCGGCAAGCGGCCGCTGATGGCGGAACATGCCGCGCGGTTCGCGGATGCCCTGATCGTCACCGACGACAACCCGCGCAGCGAGGACCCCCGCGAAATCGTCAAGGAGATTCTTGCGGGCCTGCCGGCAGGCTACCCGGCGCGGGTGATTCATGATCGTGCACAGGCGATCACGGCCGCGGTGAACGATGCCCGCGCGGAGGATGTCGTCGTCGTCGCCGGCAAGGGTCACGAGAGCGAGCAGGTGTACGGCACCGAGCGGCGTGATTTCAGCGATCGCAGGTTCGTCGCAGAGCTTCTCGGCGCCGAGGTGCGGCCATGATGGAAAATGTCGCCAGCGTCGCACAGCGCATCGGGGCCGTGCTGCACGGTGCGGACGCGTCGTTCAGCCGGGTGACGACCGACACCCGCAAGCTGCAGCCCGGCGATTTGTTCGTCGCGCTCCAGGGCGAGAACTTCGACGGACATGAATTCGTCGCGCAGGCGGCGGGCCTTGGCGCCGTTGCCGCGCTGGTGTCCCGCAAGCTGGACTGCGACCTGCCGCAACTGGTGGTCGCCGATACGCTCGTGGCCTTGCAGGATTACGCGACCGCATGGCGGCGCGAATTCGATCTGCCGGTCGTGGCCGTCACCGGCAGCAACGGCAAAACCACGACCAAGCAGATGCTCGCCGCGGTATTTGCGCTACGCGGCCCGGTGCTGGCCACCGCAGGCAATCTCAACAATCACATCGGCGTGCCGCTGACTTTGCTGTCGCTGCGCGCGGCGCACCGCACGGCCGTGATCGAAATGGGCGCCAGCCATGCCGGCGAGATCGCGTTGCTGACACGCCTGGCGCGGCCCGATGTCGGCGTCATCACGCAGGCCGGCGACGCGCACCTGGAAGGGTTCGGTTCGCGCGAAGGCGTGGCACGCGCCAAGGGCGAGCTGTTCGCCGGGCTCGGACAGGGGATCGCCGTGATCAATGCCGACGACGCTTATGCGCCACTGTGGCGCGAACTGGCGGCGACGGCCTCGATCATCACCTTTGGCGTCGGCGCCCATGCCGATGTCGGTGCACGCAACATCGAGCCGTTGGCTGCTGCCGGCGGCACACGGTTTGAATTGTGCGCGGTCGGCGGCAGGCAGACAGTCGTTCTGCCGTTGCCGGGACGGCACAACGTCAGCAATGCGCTGGCTGCAGCGGCCTGTGCCGTAGCGCTGGGAATCGACCTGTGCGACATCGCCGCGGGACTGGCGCAGGTGCAGTCTGCGCAGGGGCGCGTGACCTGGAAGACGACGCCGCAGGGCGCGCGTCTGCTCGATGACAGCTACAACGCCAACCCGACTTCGTTGCGCGCCGGCATGGAACTGCTCGCCGGTCTGCCGGGGCAGCGCTGGCTGGTTCTCGGCGACATGGCGGAACTGGGCGATGACGCGGTGCGTCTGCATGCGGAGGCGGGCGCCACTGCGCGCCGGCTTGGACTGGACCGGCTGTATGCCGTCGGCAGGCTGGCCGCCGAGGCGGCGCGTGCATTCGGCAGCGGCGGCATGGCTTGCGCCGACCACGCGGCGCTGGCCGCTGCGCTGCAGCCTGAACTGAATAAGAACGTTGCGTTGCTGGTCAAGGGGTCGCGGTCTGCGCGCATGGAGCGCGTGGTCGCCGCGCTGACGGGTGAACCATCGGGGGGCGCCGCATCGGCGCAACATTAAATGCTCTTGTATCTCGCCGAATTTCTGAAGCACTACGTCAACGGCTTCAATGTCTTCAGCTATATCACCGTGCGCGCGGTGCTGGGCATCCTGACCGCGCTGATCTTCTCGCTGGCGCTCGGGCCGTGGATGATCGAGCGGCTGTATCGCTTCAAGTTCGGACAGCCGGTGCGCAGCGACGGCCCGCAGAGCCATCTGAAAAAATCCGGCACGCCGACCATGGGCGGCACCCTGATCCTGGCATCGATCACCGTGTCGACCCTGCTCTGGGCCAATCTCGACAACCGTTTCGTCTGGTGTGCGCTGCTGGTGACCGTGGCCTTCGGTGCGGTCGGCTTTGCCGACGATTACATCAAGATCAAGTACAAGGACCCCAAGGGATTGCCGGCGCGCAAGAAATATTTCTGGCTGTCGCTGGCCGGGCTGGCCGTGTCGGTGCTGCTCTACATCACCGCCAAGACGCCGGCGGAAACCACGCTGATCATTCCGTTCGTCAAGGAATTCACCATCCCGCTGGGCGCGTTCTTCATCGTCTGGAGCTACCTGGTGATCGTCGGCGCCAGCAACGCGGTGAACCTGACCGACGGCCTGGATGGCCTGGCGATCATGCCGACGGTGCTGGTGGCTTCGGCGCTGGCGGTCTTCGCCTACGCCAGCGGCAACATCAAGTTCGCCGAGTACCTGGGGATTCCGTACGTCGCGGGGGTGGGCGAGGTGACGATCTTCTGCACCGCCATCGCCGGCGCCGGCCTGGGGTTCCTCTGGTTCAATGCCTATCCCGCCCAGGTGTTCATGGGCGATGTCGGCGCGCTGGCGCTGGGTGCGGCGCTGGGCGTGGTGGCCGTCATGGTCCGGCAGGAAATCGTGCTGGCGATCATGGGTGGCGTGTTCGTCGCCGAAACGGTGTCGGTCGCGCTGCAAGTCGGCTACTTCAAGTACAGCGGCGGCAAGCGGATTTTCCGCATGGCGCCACTGCATCACCACTACGAACTCAAGGGCTGGCCCGAGCCGCGCATCATCGTGCGCTTCTGGATCGTCACGCTGGTACTGGTGCTGATCGGCCTGGCCTCGCTGAAAATCAGGTGAATTGATGCGACGCTACTCAGGGCAGAGGATGCTGGTCGCGGGGCTGGGAGTCAGCGGACTCTCGGCTGTGCGTTACCTGCTCGCGCAAGGCGCCGAGGTCGACGTCTGGGATGCCACCCGCTCGGAC
>DATMTG010000334.1:0-4204 GCA_035565075.1 Stenotrophobium sp. | reverse complement strand
AGATCGTAGAACTCGAAAACGCCGCCCAGCGAAAGCAGCAGCACCATCGTCCAGACCGTGCGGGAAGACGGCAGACGATCGAGCCTGGCAGCGATTTCAGCCGATTTATCCATGGCCATCGAAGCACCTCATGTGTGCGTTGAAATTAACCCTGGAGCTTGCCGCACACCGGCTGACCGGATACTGAAGCCGCCTGCGCGAAGCCCTAGGGATTCGCCTCGATTGACAAGAGCGCCCGAGTAGGGGTGCCTTGCGGCGGCGCCCGCGCGCCTGCCCTAGGAGGCGCCCTGCAACAGCAGCGAAGGCGGGAAGGCGACGCGCACGCAGCCCCAGTGCCGGCCGCCCACGCGGATCGGCATCGAGAACACGCAGGCCACCTCGCCGGTGTCGCGCAGATAGGTCTGCAGCAGATGGTGCCCCTGGAACGTCGCCGACCGCTTGCCGGTGTCGTCGGCGAAGATGCGCTTGTGCCGGCTGTGCGGCAGGTCGACGGTGGGATCGCCGGTCATCGGCGCCGAAAAGCGCTTGTGATGCGCGGCCATATAGCAGTTGCTGTCGTAGGCCACCGCGAAGATCAATTCCGGGCGCCTGTCCAGCATCGCGTCGAACAATTCCTGCAATCCCTCCTCGACCGCCTCGTCGTACGACGTGGCGTATTTCTGCGGATTGGTATCGGGCACCTCGCGGTAATGCTGGTCGAAGATGTTCACGCCGCCCTGCGCGGCCTGCGACAGATAGCGCTGCACGCGGTCGCGGAAGGCGCCGACGTCTTGCAGCAGCGTGTCGTAGGCGCTGCCCGGAATCGTCGAGGTCGAGCCGAGCGCGTGCAGGTTCTCGGTCTGGTCGCGCAGCACGTTGCCGCTGGCGGCCGATTCGGTCATCGCGCTCGCCACCGCGTCCGACTGTTCGTAGATGCCGCCGACCTGGCGCGACAGGTTCCGGTTGGACTCCCGGATCTCGTCGAACGCGCTGCTCACCATCGCCATGCCGCGGTCGGTGGCTTCCAGCTCCCGGACCACCTGCGTGAAACGCACCACGGCGCGCTCGATCACCTCGGCGCAATAGCTGCTGTGATGGTGCGCCCGCTCGATCTGCTCCTGCAGCGAGTTCACCTCGGTCATGGTCTGGTCGGCGATCGAGGCGATCGACTTGTTCGCATCCTGGACTTTCTGCGCCAGCAGCTTGACCTCGGCCGCCACCACCGCGAAGCCGCGGCCCGCCGCGCCGGCGCGCGCGGCTTCGATCGATGCGTTGAACGCCAGCAATTGCGTCTGCGACGAGATGCCTTCGACCAGCAGCACCAGGTCGCGGATCTTCATGGTTTTCTCGCGCAGCGTGCCGATGCCGGCCGAGGCGTCGCCCAGGTCGCTGTTGGTGCTGCGGCTGCGCGTGGCGACGTCGGTGAAATCGTGATGCGCTTCGTGGATCGCCGTCAGATTGGTCGAGGTGGCGGTGCGCACCGCGTCGACGTGCACATTGGCCGAATCCACCGCCTGCGCCACCGCCCGGCTCTGTTCGTTGGCCTCGCGCGCCAGCGCGCGCTGGCGCGTCGAGACTTCGACGGTGGTCTGGATGTGCCGGCTCAGCTTGGCGGCTTCGATGGCGATGCGCGTGCCCGCCGCGCGCAGTTCGCCGATCATCGCGCGGATGCGCCGGCGGCCCGGCATGACGGCCTTCCGGATCAGCTGCCCAAGCAGATGCCTGCGTCGCGGCGGCGGCGCGCTCGCGGCGGACGCCGATTCAACAAGCGAGTCCTGCATAGTGTTCACCTCGAACGGCGCAGGACGCCTGTTCGCCTACCCTGCGTCCATGCATAGTGTCGTGACCGAGGTGTGTAGCGACCGCACCCCGACCGATCGGGCGAATTCTTATGCCGTTGTGCCGGCGGGTCAAACAAGAAAATTGATTGGGCGGTATAAAAAAACCGATTCTTACGGCAGGCGCGCCGTATCCGCGCCGGACCGCCCGACGTAATTGCGCACGGTCCGCGCGGCCACGTCGAGCAGCCGCTCGGGCCATTCCAGGCCCGAGCGCGCGGCCGCGACGAACGGCATCGCCGGCGGCGTCACCGCGCAATCGAGCACGCGCAGCGACTGCCCGAGCGATTGCGGCGGCAGCAGTGCGGGCGGCATCGCGGCGATGCCGAAGCCGTTCTGCGTCAGCTTGATCATCGCGTCGACCGAATTGACGCAGCTGATGCGCGCGTCGCCGATGTCGTGCGATTGCAGCAGCCGCACCAGGTCCTGGTGCGGCGCCGAATGGCGGGAAAAGGTAATGAGCCGATGGCGCGCCAGCGCGCGCAATGCGTCGGCCGGCGTGCCGTCATCCTCGCGCACGGCGTCCGCCAAGCCTTGCGCGGCGATCCACGCCAGCGGCAATTGCATCAGCTCGACGCTGCGTATGGTTTCGTCGCGCAGCGTGTCGGTCTGGAAGGCCATGTCGAGCATGCCGCGCCGCAGCTGTTCGTTGAGGTTCAGCGCGGTGTCGACGGTGACCTCGATATCGAGGTTCGGATAATGCCGCGTGGCGTCGGTGACGAACTCGATGAACCAGGCGTGGATCGCGCTGTCCATCGCGCCGATACGGATCGTGCCGAAGGCCGACTTTTCGTCCTGCAGCGAGGCGCGCAGCTGCGTCATGGTCTGGGTCATGCGCTCGGCGTACTGCATCACGCGCTCGCCTTCCCGGGTCAGCGCGACCCCGCGCGGATCGCGGATCAGGAGCTTTGCGCCCAGTTCCTGCTCGAGCACCGATATCCGGCTGGAAATCGCGGCCTGCGTCGAATGCAGCTTGTCCGCGGCGAGGCTGAAGCTGCGCAGCCGCGCCACCCAGATGAACGTTTCGAGAAACTTCAGATTCACGGTATCTTCGCCCCCTGTCCTGCGCGATTGTATGTTCGGATCGCGCCGAGGATAAGGCGCCGTAAACTGCCTGGCGCTTATATGGTTATACGGATGAGATATTGATATGCAAGCAGCACGAGCGGCATCGGCCGCCCGGAACGAGGCCGGCAAGAAATCGAACATGGCCTGGCGCAATGGCGGCCGCATCGCGCTGCTGGCGCTGATCGCGGTGCTGGCGATCGCCGCCTTCCAGGCGGGAGGCTACCTGTCGATCGACTACCTGAAGGCGCAGCACGCCGCGTTCGAGCACTATCGCGGCCTGCATCCGGTGGCGACGTCGCTGGCTTTTTTCGCCGCGTACGTCGTCGTCACGACGCTGTCCATTCCGGCGGCGACGGTGCTCACGCTCGCGGCCGGCGCCTTGTTCGGCGCGATGTGGGGCACCGTTCTCGTCTCGTTTGCATCGACGCTCGGCTCGGTGTCGGCCCTATGCATCTCGCGCTACCTGCTGCGCGCGTTCGTTTGCGCGCGCTTCCCGGTCCGTGTGCAAACGATCGACGCCGGCATCACGCGCGAAGGCTGGGTATACGTGCTGTCCCTGCGCCTCATCCCCGTCATTCCGTCCTGGCTGGTCAATCTGCTGATGGGCGTGACTTCCATCAAGCTCTCGACCTTCTGGTGGACGAGCCAGCTGGGCACGCTGCCGGCCACGGCCATCTATGTCGGCGTCGGCACGCGGCTCTCCGGCGTGACGTCCCTGCGCGGCATCGTGTCGCCGGCCGTGCTTGCCGGGCTGCTCGCGCTGGCGATTCTGCCTTACGCGACGAAAAGAATGCTGGGCCTGCTGCGCCGTTACCGCTCGGGGGCCTGATGACCGTGCGGAAGATAAAGAGTCACAAGCACCGAGGCGCTTTCCACGGCCTCGATCCAATGCGGCTCCCCGCCCAGCAGAAACAGCATGTCCCCGCTGCGCATGAGTTGCGCTCCCGCGCCGGTGCCGAATTTGACGATTCCCTCCAGGCACTGCACGGTGATTTCTCCCGGCACCTGGTGCTCGGGAATGTGTTTGCCCGCCGGGAGCGTAAGCCGAACGACCTCAAGATGGTTCGATCGCATGAGGGTAATGGATTTCGAATCCCGCAAGGCATCGCCGAGCGGTCGAATGTCGATCAGTTCACCTTGTTCCGCCCGCGGCATTGCCATCCCAGCCCCCATATATCGAATAACGGCGCTCGGATCGCTCCGGATTCCACCAATCTTCGTGGAACGAATCCCGTACCGGCATCCCCAAACGCTAATAGGACGCAGCGCAAAAGTCACGCAAAGATCGCGCAAAAAATAAGGGTGTCAGTGATTTCTCA
>DATMTG010000333.1:0-12620 GCA_035565075.1 Stenotrophobium sp. | reverse complement strand
AATCTGCCGCCTGCGCTTGCCTGTACCCTCTGGCGTCCTTATCCTTGCGCACCTTGTCGCCGATCGCAGCGATTCTTTACATCTTGAGGGTAGCTAATGACATTCCAGACTGATCTCGAACACCTATTTGGCCTCAAGGATGTCAGCTACAAGTATGATCTGTCCAAGGCGGAACTGTTTCACGAAGCCATCGCCCATGATCGCGGCCGCGTCAAAAAAGACGGCCCCGGCGATGCGCAAAAAGCGTTCGCCACCCGGCTGGGCGACAAGGGGCCGCTGATCTATTACACCGATCCCGATTGCACCGGCCGCCGCACCAAGGACACCTTCGCCGTCGCCTGGCCGGAGGTCGCCGACCAGATCTGGTTCAAGCCCGATCTGACGAAGTACGATCCCGAGCACTACCAGGGCCTGCTCAAGCGCGTCGTCGCCCACCTCAACGCCAGGAAATCCACGCTGTACGTCAAAGACGTTTTCATGGGCTCCGACCCCGATTTCGCCGTGCCCTACCGCTTCGTCGGCGAGTACGCCACGCACGCGATGTTCGCGCACAACATGTTCCCGAAAAACCTCAAGGGCGTGAAGGATGCCGAGTCGCGCCGCTGGACCATGCTCAACGTGCCCAGCTTCGTCTGCGTGCCGGAACGCGACGGCAGCCGCTCCGAAGCCGCGGTGATCATCGACACCCGCAACCGCATCTGCCTGGTCGCCGGCCGCGCCGACTACTGCGGCGTGGTCAAGAAGACCATCTTCACCGTCGGCAACTTCCTGCTGCCGCTGCAGGGCCGCCTGTCGATGCACTGCTCGGCCAACGTCGGCGCCGCCAACGATGGCGCGATCCTGTTCGGGCTGTCCGGCACCGGCAAGACCACCCTTTCCGCCGATGCCTCGCGCAAGCTGATTGGCGACGATGAAATCATCTGGTCCGACAACGGCCTGTGCAACCTCGAAGACGGCTGCTACGCCAAGCTGATCGATCTCGACAAGGACGCCGAGCCGGTGATCGCCGAGTCCATGTCCAAGGCCGGCACCATTATCGAGAACGTGCCGCCGCTGCCCGGCAAGACCATGGCGCAGTGCCACCCGGACGAACTCGACCTGAGCGATCGCTCGATCGCCGAGAACACCCGCCTGAGCTATCCGCTCGAGGTCAACCCCAACGTCATGCCCAACGGTCAGGGCCCGCATCCGAAAACCATCGTGCTGCTGACCGCCGATGCCTTCGGCGTGCTGCCGCCGATCTCGATCCTGGAACCGGCTGACGTGATGTACCACTTCGTCTCCGGCTTCACCTCGCGCGTCGCCGGCACCGAAGTCGGCGTCACCGAACCGCAGCCGACGTTCTCGGCCTGCTTCGGCGGCCCGTTCATGGCGCACAAGCCCGACGTCTACGCCAAGCTGCTGGCACGCAAGATGGAAAAGCAGCATGCCCGCTGCATCCTGCTCAATACCGGCTGGAGCGGTGGCGCCTACGGCACCGGCAAGCGCATGAAACTCGCCGTCACCCGCGCCCTGCTCAACGCCGCGCTCAACGGCCAGCTCGACAGCGTCGAGACCGAGGTGCAGCCGATCCTGAAACTGAAAATGCCGAAGTCCTGCCCGGGCGTGGACAGCAACATCCTCAATCCGCGCAACACCTGGGCCGACAAGGCCGCCTACGACAAGCAGGCCGAGAAGCTGCGCGACATGTTCCGCGAAAATTTCAAGAAGAAGGGCTTCTCCGAATTCGGCATCGCAGAACGCATTTAAACTTCGCAGGCTTCAACGCGAAGCACAGCGGTTGCCGGTGTCCCGGCAACCGTTTTTTTGTGCCTACAATATTGGCCCGGCAGCCATCTCCTGAATCATGAAAATCAACCGCATCTTCTGCATCGGCCGCAACTACGCCGACCACGTCGATGAGCTGGGCGAGGTCGCCGATGGCGATTGCGTCGTCTTCATGAAGCCGGCGACCTGCGCCGTGCCCGAGGATGAGCCCATCCGCCTGCCGCAAGGCAAAGGCGCGGTCCACCACGAAGCGGAAATGGTGGTCATGCTCACCGGCGGCGGCCGCGACATCGCCATCGATGAGGCGCACGATTGCATCGCCGGCATCACGCTGGGCCTGGACCTGACCCTGCGCGACCTGCAGAACACGCTGAAAGCAAAAGGCGCACCGTGGGAACTGTGCAAGGCCTTCGACCACGCCGCACCGCTGGGCGACTGGAAACCCTATCTGGAGCAGGATCTGCAGGCGATCGAATTCACCTGCCATGTCAATGGACAACTGCGCCAGCACGGTCACACGCGACAGATGCTGTACACGGTACCCCATCAGATCAGCATTCTCAGCCGGACCTGGTCGCTGGAGCCCGGCGACATCCTCTACACCGGCACGCCCAAAGGCGTCGGCCCGCTGCAACCCGGCGACCAGGTCGTGCTGGCCAGTCCGCAAATAGGCCGGTTCAGCTGGAACTGCCGCTGAAACACCGACGGCAGCCAGGCATCAAGGCTGCTCGTATCCCACCCGATGCACCCAGGACCCGCGATCCTGATAAGGCATGCTGACGCACTGGGTCCCGGGAATGGTGCTGGAGCCTGGCCCGATGACGCCTGACAGCGAACAAATCTGGCTGCGCGGATGAACGCGCATGCACTTCGGCAGATCGGCAACCGTCAGCGGCGCGCCGCCGTTGTATTCCGTTGCCATCTGCGCCAAGGCTTCGTTGAGCGCATCGAGCATCAGCGTATCGCGATCACGCCCGCCGGTGAAATCATGCTGCATCGTCAGACCGGAACTCGCCGGTTCAAGCACGCGCAGCGCCACGTTATCCGCAACGCTCATGTCGAACACATGACTGCCGACATCGGTGATGCGGTCAAATGCCGTGCTCTGGCCATCGACCACCAGGCTCTTGAGCGGCGCAAACAACTGATCGCGCAGCGCCGACACGTACTCGCCGAATACGGTCGCGGCGGGCCCGTCATGCGCCGAGGCGTCATTGATATCGATATCGGGTCCGTAGTGGCTGTGATCCCAGTTCAGCATCAGGTCCAGTGCCGCCTTCTGCACATCGCTCAGACGCGACGCCGCGGTGTTGCGGAATGACTGGATCACCGGCAGGTAATTGCGGGCGCGCTCGTCGGTGGTGCCGACGTGAGTATCGACGGCCTTGAGATCGGCAAAGCTCCAATCGCTGCGCGTCGCCAGCAGATCGAGAATGTTGGTGACGCGCTGTCCCGGTCCGCCAGGCCGCGACGAATACCCCAGCCCCTCGCCATCAAGCCAGCCATAGGCAGGCTTGGTGTTCCAGTTGGCGATGAAACCTTGCGGCGGGTCGATATCGTGCGGCAATTCATCGAATGGCAGGTTCGCGCCGAAATCATAGGCGCCCGTGCCCGGCGCCGGCAGTCTCATGTCGGTATCGGCGCTGCGTCGCGGGAACGATCCCGGATGGAAATAGGCGATGTGTCCATCGCGCGTGGCGACGATCACGTTCTCGTTCCAGGTGACTTTTTTCACGCCATCGACAAAATCGGCAAAGGTATGCGCCTTGTTCCATTCCCGGATGCCCTCGATCGTGTCGATTTCGTGCTGCCACATGGCATATTGGACGGTGCGGGCAAGACCCGCCGCATCGTCGCGCGCCACCACGGGTCCGTGCACGGTACGGCAGATTTGCCTGACCTGGCTCAGTGACGGCGTTCCCACCGGGATGCCCTTGGCGCTCACGCGAAAATTGAAAGTCTCATTGCGGCAGTCCATGTCCAGCCACTGGCCGTCATGCAGGTACTGGTTGGCGCTGCAGGTCCCGGCAGCCTGTTGCGTGGTACTGCAGATGGTTTCGATGAAGCTGTCGATGGTCTTGCTGTATCCCGTCGTCAGGCCCCAGGCCACGTCATTGCTATAGCCGATACCGACCACCGGCAGCAGTGGCACAGACACGCCATGCGCGTCATACCCCGCCCCATGAATCCCGTACTCGACCAGCAGCGTCGGATAGCTGTAGCCCAGCTGCGGCCCGCTGACCAGCAGCGTGCCGTGGTCGCGCGTACGCGTCGATCCGATGGCATAGGCATGCGAACCGCCGTGGAAATGCCGCCGCAGATCCAGCAGCGCCTGGACCACCTGATGCGTGACTGCGGCAATCCGGACAATCCTGTCCTTTTCCAGGCGCAGCTTCACGCCCAGACTCGCCACCGCCTGATGCCGCTTTGGACGGGTCACTTCTCCCGCTCCGCCGCGGCTCAGACTGGCGACGCTGGCCAAGGTCGAACAGGGCTGCGGGAGTGCGGCATTGCCGGTGCCATCGCCCTTCCAGAGCGTATCCGGCAGGGTCATCGCCCAATCTGCCATCTGCGCCAGCACCGCATCGCGGCCCGACGCCGGCATCGCCTGGTTGGAGAAGACTCCGTCGCCACGCGGGATCGTGGTCACGGCCCTGGGATCTTCGAGCCAGTCGAGATCCTGAAATGCCTTGATCGCTTCGGAGCGTGAGCCATACTGCTGCTGCAGCAACTTGAGCAGGCGGATGTTTTCAAATTCATTGCCGCCCTCCGAGGCGACGAAGCGCGTGATATAGACCCCCGCTGCCAGTACATCCTTGACCGTGAACGGCGCTGGCGTGGTGGTCAGCAGTGCATATTCGGCCGGCAGCTTGGTCGGATCGGAGATCGCCTGCGTGCGCCAGGCATTGGCGCCGTCGACGTAACCCAGCACGGCATCCCTGGCATCCGGACTGAGGCGATCGAAAAACGTCTGGTACTCAGCGTCGGTATAGCTCAGGGTGCGTTGCTGGATATCGGCGGGGATGCTGCCGCATCCGGTCAACTCGCTCATGGTGCCTTCGGACTCACGCCGCACCGCGTCCATCAGGAACAGGCGATCCTGCGCCACCGCATACCCGACGCCAAACCAGAGATCGCGTACCGTGCTGGCATAGACCGACGGCACGCCGTAGGCGTCGCGGTAAATCTGCACCCCCTCCCGGGGCGATTCGGGCGTGCCGCTCTTTTGATCGATCCCCGATTTGGTCCCGAAGCTCCAGTACAGCGGCCGCTGGTCATCGACATGCGGGCCATAGTCTGCCGGGTTGCCGGTCAGCAACCCCTGCGCCTGGCCGGCGACCGAGAAGAACCCGGACTGCCCCGGCGGCAGCACGGTCTGGGCCTTCAGGACCCATCCTTCGCCGCTGCCCGCCTGCTGCGCGGGTGCCTGCGACTGGCCGCAGCCGGACAGCGCCAGCAGACCGCCGGCGGCCAATAAAAAACGGATTCTCCCCATGACGCCATCCCCACATCAATGATGTTTGCAGGATAGCGAAACTATGCGCACTGCGCCGACGGGAAATTCAGCCCAGCAACCGGTTCACGCAAACATCGGATCAGCGCAGGCTTGCGCTGTGCTTTTGTTGCTCGCCGCGGGGGGTGAATACCAAGGGCTGCTCGGTCTTGGCGACGGTCTTGATCTCGCAGCCGCCACAGCTGCTGCACCCCGAGGCGCAGCCTGCCTTGCCGCTGGCCGGCACCAGCCAGGCGCCCACGGCCTGCATCCACCGCGCGTGTTGCGAACGCTGCATCCATGTCCCCAGACGCTGACGCAGGCTCTTCGGAAAATACTGGCGGAACGCATACGCCACGCTGCCACCGATCACCAGCGTCAGCACCAGCGCCTGCACCATTTCATAGAGGGTCATGTCCACATCCTCGCAAGCTGATACGTGACGAACGACGCCAGGTAGGCCAGTGCAAAAAGATAGGCTGCCGCGACACCGACTACGCGCCATGAATTGGTTTCGCGCCGAATCACGGCAAACGTCGAGACGCACTGCGGCGCAAACACGTACCAGGCCAGCATCGACAACGCGACCGCCAGCGACCATTGCGCGGAAATGATCGGTGCGAGCTGGCTCGCGGTGCTGTCGCCATGCGGCGACAATGCGTAGACCGTCGCCAGTGAGCTGACCGCCACCTCACGCGCTGCCAGCCCCGGAATCAGCGCGATGCAGATCTGCCAATTGAAGCCGATCGGCGCAAACACGTATTGCATGGCGTGGCCGATGCGGCCGGCGAGGCTGTAGTTGATCGCCGGTTCGGCCCAGCCTGCAGGCGGGGTCGGAAAACTCGACAGGCACCATAGCAACACCGTCATCGTCAGGATCACGGTACCCACGCGGCGCACGAAGATATTGCCGCGCTCCCAGAGACCAATCGCGATGTCGCGCACGTGCGGCATGCGGTATGAAGGAAGCTCGAGCAGAAGCGAGTGCTCGACCTTGGTGCGCTTGATCCGTTTCATGATGTACGCCACCGCCAGCGCGCTGACGATGCCGGCGATATACAGCACGAACAGCACCAGCCCCTGCAGGTTGAACAGGTACCCCACCGAACGCCGCGGGATAAAGGCGCCGATCAGCAGGGTATACACCGGCAGGCGCGCCGAGCAGGTCATCAGCGGCGCCACCAGGATGGTTGCCAGCCGGTCGCGTGGGTCCTGGATCGTCCGCGTCGCCATGATGCCGGGCACCGCGCAGGCAAAGCTCGACAGCAACGGAATGAACGAGCGGCCGGTCAGGCCGACACCGACCATCAGGCGATCGAGCAGGAACGCGGCGCGCGGCAGGTAGCCGGATTCCTCCAGCGTCAGGATGAACAGGAACAGGATCAGGATCTGCGGCAGGAATACCAGCACGCTGCCGGTGCCGGCGATGATGCCGTCGACCAGCAGGCTGCGCAACGGGCTCACCGGCAGCATCGCGGCGACGGCGTTGCCCAGCCATTGCACCAGCACGGCGATACCATCCATCAGGGGTTGCGCCCAGGAGAACACCGCCTGGAACATCAGGAACAGCACCGCCGTCAGAATCGCCAGCCCCAGCACCGGGTGCAGCACCCAGCGGTCCAGCACCTCATCGATCTCCGCCGTACGGCTCGGCATCGTCACCGCCACCGACAGCAAGCGGTTGACCTCGGCATGCAGATCGGCTTCGGCCGGCAGACTCGCCGGCGGCGCAAGCGTCATGCTGTCCAGCTTGTCCAGCAGCGCGCGCGCGCCACCGCGCTTGATCGCGATGGTCTCAACGACGGGAATGCCGAGCGCCTGTTCGAGCTTGGCCTTGTCGATGTGGATACCGCGCCGTCCGGCGGCGTCGCTCATGTTCAGCGCCAGCACCATCGGCACCTGCATGCGCTGCACCTCGAGCACAAAGCGCAGGTGCAGACGCAGGTTGGTGGCATCGGCCACGCAGACGATCAGGTCGGGACGGGCCTCGCCAGGGTAGCGCCCCATGCAGACATCGCGCGTGATCGCCTCGTCGGGACTGGTCGCCAGCAGGCTGTAGGCGCCGGGCAGGTCGAGCACGCGCAGGACGCGTCCGGACGGCGTGGAAAATTGCCCTTCCTTGCGCTCGACCGTGACGCCGGCGTAGTTGGCGACTTTCTGGCGACTGCCGGTCAGCAGGTTGAACAACGCGGTCTTGCCGCAGTTGGGATTGCCGACCAGCGCAATGCGCGAAGGATTCAGGATCGCCGACATCAGTCCTCCACAGCGGCGATGGCCACGCGCGCGGCCTCGCTGCGCCGAAGCGCGAACCGGGTAAACCCGATCTGCACCAGCAGTGGGTCGCCGCCGATCGGCCCATGACTGATCAGCCGCACCGGTTCTCCCCGCACAAACCCCAGATCGCGCAGACGGTCGGCAATCGGGTCCTGCTGGGTCACGTTGTCAACGGTGGTCACCGTTGCCATCGCACCTTTTTTGAGATCGGAGAGACGCATGGCGCATCAGACAACAAGAATGAGAATTAGTCCTATTATAACCTTGAAAGAATCGGTCGCACTGGTCGCCGGCCAAGTCCTTGAGCAAGGGCCGTTAACGAAGTTCTTGCCAATGCTAATCCTTCTCATTATCATGTGCAACAAATTCCAGTCCATTCCATCGATCAACCGTGAATATCCGTCTCGGCCGGGCGCCTGCATCCAGTCTCATCGGCATCGTTGCCGTACTTCTGCTCGGCGCCTGCAGTGGCGGCACATCCGGCGGAAGCTCGGGCGGTTCCGGCGGTGGCATGACCCTGTCGCCTGCGGCCAGCCTTGGAGAGGCCCTGTTCCATGACACGAGCCTGTCCGCCTCGGGCCAGCAATCCTGCGGCACTTGCCACGTGGCCAGTCGCGCGTTTGCCGCCGACGATGGCCGCGCCGTGCCGCTGGGCGGACCGAACATGGACCTGCCGGGCCTGAGAAACGCGCCCTCGCTGATGTACAGCTCGTACACGCCCGCCTTCAAGCTGGTCGGTGGCACGCCGACCGGCGGCTTCTTCCGCGACGGCCGCGCCTCCTCCCTGGCCGTCCAGGCCGAACAGCCGCTCATCACGCCTTTCGAAATGGCCAATGCCGATGCGGCCGAAGTGGTGCAGCGCCTCAAGGCCGGACCGAACCTGGCGCAGTTCGAGAGCGTTTATGGCAGCGAGATCCTGAACGATCCCGACAAGACCCTGACCGCCATCGGCCGCGCCATCGCTGCGTACGAAACCGAGTCCCCCGAATTCCACCCGTTCAGCAGCAAGTACGACAGCTGGGCCGCAGGGCGCGCGACACTCAGCCCCCAGGAGATGCACGGCCTTGCGCTGTTCAACAATCCGAACAAGGGCAACTGCACCGCCTGTCACGTCAGCAAGGTCCAGGGTGCAAGCCAGCACGCACTGTTCACGGATTTCACCTACGACAACATCGGCGTCCCGCGCAACTGGGATATTGCCGCCAATCATCCCAATCCGGTCAGCGACGTCGATGGCGTGCCGCTGACATATGTGCCCAGGCAGACGAACCTGCCCGGCGGCAGCGAATACGCCTATTACGATCTCGGACTCTGCGGACCGCTGGGACCGGCCGCCAATGACCCGCACCCGCGCACGGATTTTTCCACGGTGACGTCGCTCTGCGGCGTGTTCAAGGTGCCGACGCTGCGCGATATCGCCCTGACTTCGCCCTACTTCCACAACGGCGTGTTCAAGAGCCTGCGCGAAGTGGTCGAGTGGTACGTCACGCGCGACATCAACAACAATCCGGCGAACAATCCAGTTCCGGAATTCAATCCCTACGATCCGGTCGGCAGCTTCTATCACGCAATCGACGGCACACCCGACCCGTACCAGTACAACGACCTGCCGGTCGACTACAACGCCAACGTCAACATCTTCGAAGTGCCCTACACGCCGCCCGTCGCCCAGGGCGGACAGGCGCCGACGCTGGATTCGGCCGAGATCGACGATGTCGTCGCCTTCCTGTGCACGCTGACCGATGGCTACGACCCGGACCATCCGGCCGCCTACGACGCCAGCCTGCCCAGCCAGTGCCCGCAGTCCACCGCAACGCCCGCTCCCTGATTCCCATTCACCGCAGACCTAGACCCATGACCGACCCCCAAACCGATTCGACGATGATTCGCCCGAGCCTGCGCCGGCTGCTGCAAGCGGCTGGCCTCGGCACGGCCCTGCTGGCCACGATCCCGGCCCTGGCCGCGGAGCCCGCTGCCGGCACGCCGGCCTCCGAGCAACAGACCGAACAGAAGATCAAGGCGCTCGAACAGCAGCTCGATGCGCTCAAGGCGCAGGTACAGCAGATCCAGTCGGCACCGGCGCCTGCGCCCGCACCGCCTTCGCCGCTGGAAAACATCAGCTTCTGGGGCTACGGCGAAGCCTATTACACGCATCCGGTGCATGACGGCTCGCGCAGCCAGGCCGACCTTGCACGCGCCGTCTTCGGCATCGGCTACAGCTTCGGGCCGCATACGCGCTTCAATTCCGAATACGAAGTCGAGCACGCGATCAGCTCGGCCGACGATCCCGGCGAGTTCGAGGTCGAGCAGTTCTACATCAACCAGGACCTGACCCGCTGGGCGTCGATGAACGTCGGCCTGTTCCTGATTCCCTCCGGCCTGCTCAACCAGCACCACGAACCGACCAACTTCTACGGCGTGCAACGCAACTTCGTCGAGACCCTGATCATCCCGAGCACCTGGCGCGAGGGCGGCGTCTCGTTCCAGGGCGACACCGACATCGGCCTCAGCTGGAATCTCGGCGTCACCACCGGCCTGAGTTTCGCCGGCTGGGACTACGCCCCCGAGTTCCCGCAGTACTCCACCGCGCTAGACCTGGAGAACAGCGGCGCGGCGCCGATGCAGGCCTCGCACCAGGAACTGGCCCTGGCCAACGCCCAGCACCTGTCGCAATTCGTCGCACTCAACTACAACGGCATCCCGGGCTTCAATGTCGGCGCCTCGATCTTCACCGGCGAGGCCGAAAAGGTTCCGGCGCCTCCCGCCTCCGACTATCCGGGCAATCAGCGCGTGACCCTGTGGGAAGCGCACACGCGCTGGCAGCCGGGCCGCTTCGACCTGTCGGCACTGTATGCGCGCGGCACCATCAGCAACACCGCCGCGCCCAACTCGCAGAATCCCGGCACGCCCAATCCGATTCCGTCGCTGTTCTACGGCTACTACGCGCAGGCGGCATACACGGCCTGGCAGCACGCGGGACAACGCATCGCGCCGTTCGTGCGCTGGGAACTGTACGACATGGGCGCGCGCTACGCCGGCGCCAGCCCGACCCTGCCGTCCGGCGACGTGCCGCTTTCCGAAACGCCCGGCGATGTCGGCCCGTATCCGATCGCACGCGATCATGTCTGGACCTATGGTGTGAACTATTACCTGACGCCCAACGTCGTGCTCAAGGCGGACTACCAGAATTTCTCGGTCAACCGCCAGTTCACGCGCGTCGACCTGGGCCTCGGCCTGAACTTCTGATCCATGCGCGCGCGCCTGTTCCTGCTGCCGCTGGCGGTGATCTCGCCGGCGTATGCCACGACCTATCTTTCACTGGCGCAGGCGCAGGCGCTGATGTTCCCGCACACCCTGCTGACGCCGGACTTCATCACGCTCAGCGACGCGCAGGTCGGCGCGGTCGAGAAAATCGCCGGCAGCCGCGTCATCAATCGCGAAGTTCGCGTCTGGCGCGCGGCCGACGGCGGCTGGTTCATCACCGACGGCGTGTTCGGCAAGCATGAGCTGATCGGCTACGCCGTCGCGCTGGACGCCAAGGGCACGATCAAGCAGGTGGAAATCCTCGACTACCGCGAGAGCTACGGCGGCGAGGTGCGGATGCCGGCATGGCGCAGGCAGTTCGTCGGCAAGGACGATCATTCATCGCTGACGCTGGACGACGACATCAGGAACATCTCCGGCGCCACGCTGTCCTGCACCCACCTCACCGAAGGCATCAAGCGGCTCATGGCGATTTATGCCACCGTCCTCGCCCCACAGCCGGGTTGAGCGCGCGCGCCCGCTGCTGGGCACGCGCGTGACCATCCGCTGCGACGCGCCCAGTGCGCGGCAGGCCAATGCGGCGATCGACGCCGCGTTCGACGCCATCGCGCAGGTTCATGCGCTGATGAGCTTCCAGGATGCGGCCAGCGACGTCAGCCGCCTGAATCGCGACGCCGCGCAAAATCCCGTGCAGGTCCACCCGCATACCCATCGCGTGCTCGTATGCGCGCAACAGCTCGCCGCGGACTCGGCGGGCGTGTTCGACATCAGCGTCGCCGGGCAACTCTGCCACTGGAATTTGCTGGAGCCGCCGCAAGCGCCGGTTATCAGCGACGAGGCCAGCTGGCGCGATATCGAACTGCTTGCGGATGGCCGCGTACGCTTCCGCCAGCCGCTGTGCGTCGATCTGTCCGGCATCGCCAAGGGCTACGCGGTGGACTGCGCGATCGCGGCCCTGCAGGACGCCGGGATCAACGCGGCCTGCGTCAACGCGGGCGGCGACCTGCGGGTGACCGGTGCGGATTGCGAACGCATCGCGCTGCATGGCTGCGGCAGCGATGCGGCTTACGCACCGGTACTGGAGATCGACAACGCCGCCGTCGCCAGCAGTTGCGGCTATCCGCAGCGGCGGCTGCACCAGGGCCGCTGGCTGGGGCCGCACCTGCACGGCAGCCGCCGCGAGCCGGTGGACCCCGGGATCAGCGCCTCGGTCATCGCGCCGCAGTGCATGCTCGCCGATGCGCTGACCAAGCTCGTGCTGGCCGACGCGACCATGGCGGCGGCCCTGCTCGGACGACACGGTGCGCTGGCGTATCGCCATCATCCCGCGCACGGCTGGCAGGCAATCGGCGATACTCCGCCGCCGGTCATCCTTCACTGACGCGACATGCGCCTGTCCACATCACGCCACCGTCTAGTTTACCTCATCGCCACGGGCACCTGGCTGAGCGGCATGCTGTGGCTGCTGTTTCATCATTTCCTGATGCGCAACGGCGAATTCGGCCTGACGCCGAATCCTCTGGAACCCTGGTGGCTGCGGCTGCACGCGGCGTTCGCGTTCGCCGCGATCTGGCTGTTCGGCCTGCTCTGGGGCGTGCACATCACGCGCGGCTGGCCGCGCAGGCGCCACCGCAATTCCGGTGCGCTGCTGGTCGCCTGTTTCATCTGGCTGATCGTCACCGGCTACCTGCTCTACTACGCCGGCAGCGACCATACCCGCGGCGTGGTGTCACAGCTGCACTGGATCTTCGGCGCCCTCACGCCACTGGCGCTGCTGGCCCATCGCGTCGGCAGCTATCGTCGCCGTCGACGACTGCACCAT
>DATMTG010000332.1:0-4439 GCA_035565075.1 Stenotrophobium sp. | reverse complement strand
GGTCGATTCGAATTTCGACGCCTATTACGAGAGCTTTACCAAGACCTGTGGCAGCGGTCCGACGGTCAGGTTCGAGGGTCTGGCGACGTACTTCCCGGCGTCAGGTAGCGGCAACAATACGGTGCCGGCGCAGATCCTGTTCATGGCCGACGACGGTAACGGGCATTACGTCTCGCAGCTGCTGCAATAGTTGCGTGCTCAGGCTCGCCGCCAGCGCTGGCCGTCCTTGGAGTCTTCGACCAGCACGCCCTGGGCTTTGAGCTGATCGCGAATGCGATCGGACTCGGCCCAGTTCTTCGCGGCGCGTGCGGCCTGGCGTGCCGTCACCAGCGCTTCGATCTCCGCTTCGGCGATGCCGCCGTCCTGATCCGTGGCGGTCGCGAACCATGCTTCGGGTTTTTGCTGCAGAAGGCCCAGCAGCGAGCCGGCATCGAGCAGTTGTGCCTTGAGGCGCGCTTTGTCCTGCGTGTTCTCGGCCTTGTTCAGCGCCCTGACCAGTTCGAACAGTTCGGCCAGTGCCGCCGGCGTGTTGAGATCGTCTTCGAGTGCGGCGATGAACGCGGCGGGCGCCTTGTCATCGGACGCGGGCACTTCACCGACATCGCGCAGCGCACCGTAGAGACGGTCGAGCTTGCGGCGTGCGTCGGCGATGGTGTCGTCGTTCCAGTCCAGCGGCTGGCGGTAGTGGCCGGTGAGCAGGCCGAGGCGGATCGCCTCGCCGGGCGCGTGCTTGAGCATCTCGTGCACCAGCAGCACATTGCCCAGCGACTTGCTCATCTTCTCGCTGTTCATGGTGACGAAGCCGTTGTGCAGCCAGTAGCGCGCAAACGTCTTGCCGCCGTGCGCGCAGGTCGATTGTGCGCGCTCGTTCTCGTGATGCGGGAACACCAGGTCGTGACCGCCGCCGTGGATATCGATGGTCTCGCCGAGCAGCGCCTCGGCCATCGCCGAGCACTCGATATGCCAGCCCGGACGGCCGCGGCCCCAGGGCGAATCCCAGCCGGGCAGGTCGGCGGACGACGGCTTCCACAGCACGAAGTCGCCGGCGTCCTTCTTGTACGGCGCGACTTCGACGCGGGCGCCGGCCAGCATCTCGCGCGTGTCGCGCCTGGACAGTTGCCCGTAATCCGGGTAACTCGGCACGTTGAACAGCACATGGCCTTCGGCGGCGTAGGCATGGCCGGCGGCGATCAGTCGCTGGATCATGTCGACGATCTGCGGGATGTGCTCGGTGACGCGCGGCTCGAAATCGGTGGGCGCCACGCCCAGCGCGCGCAGGTCTTCATGAAACGCGGCGGCGTAGCGGCTGGTGATGACGCCGATGTCCACGCCTTCCTTTGCCGCTGCCGCGTTGATCTTGTCGTCGATGTCGGTGATGTTGCGTGCATAGGCCACGCCCGGATACTGCCGCCGCAGCACGCGCGCCAGCACGTCGAACGCCACGGTCGGCCGGTAGTTGCCGATATGCGCATAGCTGTAGACCGTCGGCCCGCAGACATACATCGTGACGCGCCGTGGGTCCTGGGGCTGGAATTCTTCCTTGCGGCCGCTGAGGGTGTTGTACAGTTGCATGGGCGTGGTCTGGCTAAAAACCGCGCCAGCATAGCCGCTTGCATGGACAAATCAACCGGAGCCTGTCTTGGACGAATCGTCACAGCGCGTGAATGGCCGTTACCGCAACCGCTATTCCAGTTCTGCGCATGGCCCGAGCATGGACCTGCTCAAATTCCTGATCGAGATGCGCCGCGGTGCGCGGCACAAGCCGGATCTGCCGCAGGCGTCCCCGGACGTGGACTGGCTCAAGGCCAACCGCAGCGTCGATGCGCTGACCTGGATCGGGCATTCCAGTTTCCTGGTGCAGTGGCAAGGCCTGAACATCCTCACCGATCCGCATCTCACCGCACGCGCTTCACCGTTGCGCCATGCCGGCCCCAAGCGCCAGCAGCCGCCGGCGCTGGATTTCGCCGGCCTGCCGAAGATCGATGCCGTGGTGGTGTCGCACAATCACTACGACCATCTCGACCGCGATACGGTAAAACGTCTGGCGCGCGATCACGCACCCCGGTTTTTCGTGCCGCTGGGTCTCAAGGTCTGGTTCGGGCGTGAAGGCATCGACAACGTCACCGAGCTGGACTGGTGGCAGGACACGCAATGGCAGGCGCTGCGCGTGACGGCGGTGCCGGTACAGCATTTCTCCGGCCGCACCGCCAGCGACCGCAATGCGACGCTCTGGTGCGGCTTCGTGCTGGAGCTGGCGGGACGGCGCCTGTTCTTCGCCGGCGACACCGGCTATTCGCGGGACTTTGCCGACATCGGCGAGCGCTTTGCGCCGATCGACCTGGCCCTGATCCCGATCGGCGCCTACGAGCCGCGCAGTTTCATGCGGCCGGTGCATGTCGACCCGGAGGAGGCGGTGAAAATCCACCGCGACATCGGCAGCCGCCAGTCGGTGGCGATGCACTGGGGCACGTTCCGCCTGACGCTGGAACCTCTCGACGATCCGCCCAGGCGTCTGGCCGCGGCGCTGCAGCATGAAGGCATCGCGCAGGATAGGTTCTGGGTGCTGAAGCACGGCGAGACGCGACGATTCTGAGGGCCGCCTCCCGCAAGCTGCGGGCGCAGCAGACTGATCGGAGTCTCCCTATTCGCGCGGCAGGCGGATGCCGATGGCCTGGATATTGCGGCCTTCCATGTTGCGTACGACCAGCTCCACCGGGCCCAGGCGCAGGCGGTCGCCGATCACCGGCCGCGGCAGGAAGCGCGCGACCAGCCTGGCGACGCTGAGATCTTCGGTGCCCTCGGGCAGGGGGATGTTGTAGCTGTCGGCCAGGTCCCGCGCCAGTGCGTCGGGGGCAATCGCGAACTCGCCGAAGAACTGCTGCGCGCCCGGCAGTTTTCCGCGTGGCCGGCGCGACTGGAACACGGCGTCGAGTTTTTCCAGGTCGGACTCGGCGGCCAGCAGCGAGATGTAGTCGCCGGCCTGCAGCACGCCCCATTCGCGGTAAGGCAGCAGGCGCCCGCGCCGCGAGATCGAGATGATGCGCGAGTGATCCTGCACCGGCAGTTCCTTGGTCGGACGGCCCAGGTGCGCACTGGATTCGGGCAGGCGGTAGCTGACGATCTCGTAGCCGCGCTGGCCGGGCAGGTCGATATCCATGCGGTGGATGCGGGTCTGCATGCGCGGCATCAGCAGGTCGAGCAGGCCCGCCGTCCACGATACGCTCGCGCCCTGCAGCACCAGCGACGCCAGCACGATGAAGAAGGTGATATTGAAGATCAGGTCGGCATGCGCGACGCCGGCGATCCACGGGAACGTGGCGAGCACGATCGGCACCGATCCGCGCAGCCCCACCCAGGAGATGAAGAGCTGCTCGCGCCACGACAGGTGAAACGGCAGCAGGCTGACCCCCACGGCCAGCGGCCGCGCCACGAACGTCAGGGCCAGCACGATCAGCAGGCCGTCGGCCGCCACCGGCAGCAGCTGGTGCGGCGCGACCAGCAGGCCCAGCATCAGGAACATGCCGATCTGCGCCATCCAGGCAATGCCGTCGTGGAACCGGCGGATGCTGGCAATGGCGCGCAGCGGGCGGTTGCCGATCATCAGGCCGCCGAGGTAGACCGCGAGAAAACCGCTGCCGCCCAGCAGCGCGGTCAGACCGTAGAGCATGAAGCCGCCGAACAGCGCGAACACCGGATACAGCGATTCGCTCAGCTCCAGCTTGTTGATCGCACGCGCCAGCAGCCAGCCGCCGAGGACGCCAAGGACGCCGCCGATGCCCATCTGTGCGATCAGCAGTTGCAGGAATTGCAGTGCGCTGAAGTGCCCGCCGGACTCGAGATAGGTGAGCAGCCCGACGGTCAGCAAAATCGCCATCGGATCGTTGGTGCCGGATTCGATCTCCAGCACCGAGGTGACGCGCTGGTTGAGCGAGACGCTTTTGTTGTGCAGCAGCGAGAACACCGCCGCGGCGTCGGTGGAGCTGACGATCGCACCGAGCAGCATGCCGACTGCCAGCGGCACATGCAGCAGCCAGGCGCAGAAGCCGCCGACGATGAGCGTCGTCAGCGCGACGCCGACCGTGGCCAGGCTCAGTGCCGGCGCCAGCGCGACACCGAAGGACTTGAACGAGGTGCGCATGCCGCCGTCGAACAGGATCACCACCAGCGCCGCAGTCGCGGCCAGGTTGGCGAGATGGAAATCGCTGAACTGGATGTGGCCGGGCCCCTCGGCGCCGGCGAGCATGCCGATGACGATGAACACCAGCAACAGCGGCACGCCCAGCCGTGGCGTGATCACCGTGGCCAGGATGCTGACGATGAACAGCAGGCCGACCGCAAAAATCAGTTGATTGGCAAAATCCATTGCGGTGGTCGGAGCGTGTCTTTTGGTGGAAATGTTGCAGGCATTATGCACGGCGGTCTGTCGCACGACGATCAGG
>DATMTG010000331.1:0-3767 GCA_035565075.1 Stenotrophobium sp. | reverse complement strand
GGCGTGCCCGATTACCTCGACAAGTGCCCGGACACGCCCAAGGGCGTGCGCGTGGACAGCATTGGCTGTCCACTCGACAGCGACGGCGATGGCGTGCCCGATTACCTCGACAAGTGTCCGAACACGCCCAAGGGCATGCAGGTGGATGCCACTGGATGCCCGGTCAAGAAGTGCAAGGACTTGCCCGCCGGCATTCCCGCCTCGGCCATCGGCCAGGATGGCTGCCCGCTCGACAGTGACGGTGACGGTGTTCCGGACTACCTGGATGAGTGTCCGCACACCCCGGCCGGCGCCAAGGTTCTGCCCAACGGCTGCGCCCTCAAGGGCGACTGCCGCACGCCGAAACCGGGTGAGGCCGTGGATGCCAACGGTTGCGCGGCGAGCCACAACTTCATTCTCAAGGGCGTGAAGTTCGAATTCGATTCCAATCGCCTGACTGAAGCGGCGAAGCTGATTCTCAATCAAGTCGCGGAAACCCTGAGCGCGTATCCCGACATCAACGTCGATGTCGAGGGACACACTGACTACATCGGCTCGGACTCGTACAACATGAGCCTGTCTGAACGTCGTGCCGATGCGGTCAAGGACTACCTGATGACCCGTGGCGTAGAAGGAGCACGCATGACGCCGATCGGTTACGGCAAGACCCGCCCGATCGCCAGCAACGAGACCGAAGAGGGTCGTGAACAGAACCGTCGCGTGGAACTCCACGTCAGGGACTGATATCGCCTTCGCGTCATGTAAAAGCCCCGCTGGATTCTCCAGCGGGGCTTTTTTCTTGCCTTGAAACACTGGACCGAAACGGTTCAGTCCGGCTTGACCTTCACCAGCAGTTGCCGGCCCTTGACCTGGTCGCCGGCTTTGACGTTGACGGCCTCGATCACCCCCGCCACCGGCGTAGCGAGCTGGAACTCCATCTTCATGGCCTCCAGCACCACCAGCGTCCTGCCCTTTTCCGCGCGCTCTCCTGCCTGTACGTGCACGGCCACGATCTTGCCGTCGCTGTTGGCGAGAATCCGCCCGTCCGCTCCGGCCGCGACGGCCTGCGCCGGCGCCAGCGTGATATCGGTGTAGCAATCAGTGACGCCTTGCGCCGCAAGCCAGACGGTATCGCCATCCTGCGCGACACGCGCCTTGCCCTGCACGCCGTCCACGATGTAATGAAACCCGTCCACGGATGAACGCGACACGTCGATGGCGATCTGTTCGCCGGCAACGGCAGCACTGAAGACATGGCCGTCGTGCAGCTGCACGGCCAGTTCGTACTCGCGGTTGCGCCAGCGCAGCTTGAACAGGGTCGCGGTCTCGTGCGAGCTGTGCCAGCCGATGAATTCCCCGACCAGGTCATGCGCGGTGGCCAGACGCCGCGCGTCGGCCAGGTAGAGCGCCACGGCCGCCAGGGCCAGATGCCGCGGAGAGGGCGAATAATCCGCCAGCTTTTCCTGGGGAAAATATTTGCCGATGAATGCAGTGCTGAAATCGCCGCTGGCGAAAGCCTCATGCGCGAGAATCCGGCCAAGATAGTCCTTGTTGCTGATGACGCCCAGCAGCGTGGTGTTTTCCAGTGCCTTGAGCAGGCGCTGGCGGGCGGTGTCGCGATCCTCACCCCAGGCGATGATCTTGGCCTGCATCGAGTCGTAGTACGGGCTGATCGCCGTACCGCTGCGCAGATAGGTGTCCACGCGCACGCCGGACGCGATGTCCGGCTGCGATGAAACGGAGGGGCTGCCGGGCTGCGTGGCTCCACCGTCGCCCTGTGGAACCGACCACTGAAGCACCGGGCCGGATTGCGGCATGTAGTTGTCGTGCGGATCCTCGGCGCAGAGGCGCACCTCGATCGCCCAGCCCCTGCGGCGGGCCAGCACCTGCGCCTGTGTCAACGGCAGCGTTTCGCCCTGGGCGATGCGCAACTGCCACTCGACCAGGTCCACGCCATAGACCAGCTCGGTCACCGGGTGCTCCACCTGCAGGCGCGTGTTCATCTCGAGAAAATAGAACTGCCCATCCTTCGCCAGCATGAACTCGACCGTGCCGGCGCCGACGTATTCGACCGCCCGGGCTGCGGCCACCGCGGCTTCGCCCATCTTCGTGCGCAGCGCATCGTCCACCGCGGGCGATGGCGCCTCCTCCACCACTTTCTGGTTGCGGCGCTGCACCGAGCAGTCGCGCTCGCCCAGATGAATGACGTTGCCGTGACGATCGCCAAAAACCTGGATCTCGACGTGGCGCGCCTCCATGACCGCCTTCTCGATCAGCAGCTGACCGCTGCCGAAGGCATTGCCTGCTTCCGAGCGTGCCGACTGGATGCTGGCGAGCAGGTCCTTGTCCTCGTGCACCAGGCGCATGCCGCGTCCGCCGCCGCCCGCCGCCGCTTTCACCATCACCGGCAAACCGGCTTTTCTGGCTTCCCCGACCAGCGTCTCGTCCGACTGGTCGTCGCCCTGGTAACCCGGGACGCAAGGCACGCCTGCCGCAATCATGCGGATCTTGGATGCGCTCTTGTTGCCCATGGCATCGATCGAATGCGGATCGGGACCGATGAAAACCAGTCCGGCGGCCTGAACGGCTTGCGCGAAATCGGCGCGCTCGGACAGGAATCCGTAGCCCGGGTGGATCGCCTGCGCACCGGACTGCCGCGCCGCGGCGATGATGTTGTCGATGGCCAGGTAGGATTCCCGGGCCGGCGCCGGACCGATGCGCACGGCTTCGTCGGCTTCCAGCACGTGCAGGCTGTCCTTGTCGGCATCGCTGTACACCGCGACGGTCCTGTAACCCATTTTCCGCGCGCCGCGGATGACGCGAACGGCGATTTCGCCGCGGTTTGCGACCAGCACTTTGGTGAAACGGTTCGTCATCTCAATCTCTCATCGGTTTCCACTGGCGGGCCAGCGCCCACTGGACGCTTGCCTAGTTCCGCTCCGCCCACCTGGGCTTGCGTTTCTGCATGAAAGCGCTGATGCCTTCCGGGGCTTCCGCTCCGCGCGCACAGGCAGCGAACTTTTGTGCCGCATCGTCGAGCACGGCGTCCATGTCCTGGTGTCCGGCGTTCAGCACGATCTGCTTGCTCAGCGCATTGGCGTTCGGCGCGCAGTTCAGCACCTGCTGCAAGGCCGTGCCAAGCCGGGCCTGCAATTCTTCCTCGTTCGCGAACACGTCGTGCACCAGTCCCAGCCGAAGGGCCTCCTCGCCACGGAACTGCGCGCTGGTCAGCACCAGGCGACGCGCCTGCGTCACACCGATACGCTGCACGACGAAAGGCGCGATCTGCGCCGGCGGCAGGCCGCGTGAAGTCTCGGGCATGCCGAACTTGGTGTCGGTGTGCGCAAAGGCGATGTCTGACACGCAGGCCAGGCCGAAGCCGCCGCCGAGCACGCCGCCTTCGCAGATGGCGATCACCACCTGCGGCGCATTCTCGACCTGCCGCAGCATCGTGCCGAAGGCGCGGTTGATGCCGACGAGGGGATCGGGCTCGCCTGGCTTGAGCGGCTTGATCGCGCTGAACACGCCCTTGAGGTCGGCACCGGCGCAGAAATGGCCGCCAGCCCCGCGCAGTACCACCGCGCGCACTTCACGCGAGTCCCGGATCGCCGCAAACACCGCTTCGATCTCGGCCAGCATCTCCGGCGTCATCGCGTTGCGCGCCTCGGGGCGATTCAGCGTGACATGCATCACGCCAGCGTCCTGCCGCAACAGCAGCGCGCGGGTTTCCGGCAGGTTCATGGCCGCGCCCCGCCCTTGGGACAGGCCATCAATATGTGTTTTATTAT
>DATMTG010000330.1:0-8124 GCA_035565075.1 Stenotrophobium sp. | reverse complement strand
CGACTATTCCGCCAGTCGCCCGAGCAGCGGGTGCCGCTTCCTGCACCGGCGCATCACGAGCAGGCCCTCAGTCAGCGCAGTCTGCGCACCATGACCGCACCGCGACAGCCGTTCGTGCCCTGTCCCTACAGCCTGCGCTATGTCGGCGCAGACCGGGCCGTGCCCGATGACCGTACCCTGGCCTGCATCCGCTTCGGCAAGGGACTGCCCGCGCACGACGATCCGCGCGTGATCGATGTCGGGCTGGCGCCGCTGGGCGCACTCGGTGCACAACTCTGGCAGAGCGAACTACCCGTGCGTCACGGCCGCGACGACGGCATCGGCTACGCCGAAAACGGCGAACTGCTGTTCGGCAGCCTGCGTCTGGAAGAACCCGAGCTGGCACACATGGACCACGCCGCGTTCCGCGCCTACGTGCGCATGGACCGGCTGCTGCAAAAATTCGGCTATCCCTGCTGGCTGCGCGTCTGGATCTACATGGCCGACATCACGCACGGCGAGGGCGATGCCGAGCGCTACCGCCAGTTCAGCCTCGGCCGCCACCGCGCGCTGTCGCTCAAGCCCGGCTTCGAGCTCAACCTGCCGGCAGCCACCGCCATCGGCAGCCACGACAGCGGCCTGGTGATCTACTTCATCGCGGCAAAATCGCCGGGCGTGCAGATCGAGAATCCGCGCCAGGTCAGCGCCTTCCGCTATCCGCGCGAATACGGCCCGCGCAGCCCGAGTTTTTCGCGCGCCATGCTCAAGCACTGGTCCGACACCACGCACCTTTACGTCTCCGGCACCGCCAGCATCGTCGGCCACGAGAGCCGTCACCGCGGCGATGCCGCACGGCAGCTCGAAGAAGTGCACAACAACCTGCAGGCGCTGGTGCAGAACGCGCAGCGACAGCTAGCCTGCGATCCTTCCCACACCGCGCGGCCGCTGGCCCTCAAGCTCTACCTGCGCGATCCCGGCCTGATGCACGCCCTGCGCCCCCTGCTACCGCGGCTGTTCGGTGCCGACACGCCGATCCTGTGCCTCGAGGGCGACATCTGCCGCGAAGACCTGCTGCTGGAAATGGAAGGCCTCTACGCGCTGCCGGTCTCGGCCGCATGAAAGGGCTGGGTGCCCGGACCAACTACCTCTGGCGCGTCATCGCCACCGGACTGAGCTTCGTGCTGTTCGGCATCGGCGGCGTGCTGCTGTCGGTGACACTGTTCCCGCTGGCGCGCCTGCTCTCGCACGGACCCGACGACACGCGCCGCCGCACGCAGTACCTGATGCACCTGAGCTGGCGCGTTTTCATCGCGTTCATGAAAGCCACCGGCATCCTGACCTGTGAACTGCGCGGCGGCGAGCGCCTGCTGCAACCCGGCCGGCTGGTGGTGTGCAATCACCCGAGCCTGCTCGACGTGGTGTTCATGATCGCGTTCATGCCCAGGGTGGACTGCATCGTCAAGACCGGCATCTACCGCAATCCTTTCATGCGCTGGCCCGCAGCCTGGGCCGGCTACATCGCCAGCGACGACCCGCAGGCGCTGGTCGGGCTCTGCGCCGAGCGGCTGCGCCAAGGCCACTCGCTGCTGGTGTTCCCCGAGGGCACGCGCAGCCAGCCGGGCCAGCCGGTCCGCATGAAGCGCGGCGCGGCGCAGATCGCGCTGGCCGCAGGCGCCGAAATCCTGCCGGTGACGCTGAACGTCTCCCCCACCACGCTGATCAAGGGCCAGCCCTGGTACCACATCCCGCCACGGCGCTTTCACGTCACGGTCTGCGTCGACAGCCCCCTGCGCGCGGAGGATTTCGTCCCGGCGGATGGCAGCCGCAGCCTCGCCGCGCGCCACCTGACCGAGCATCTCGAACGACATTTCAACACCCGGATCGCGCAACTGGCCGGCTGAGCGTCCGCCGATCCCCGCAAGCGCCTGCCGCTGGCCTTATAATTCGCCCAAGGGCAGGGGCTTAAGGGATAAGGGACATTTTGAGCGACATGCAGAGCAGGGAAGAAATCTACACGGGTCTGCGCGACATCCTGGTCGAGCTCTTCGAGATCGATCCGGCGAAAATCACACTCGACGCCAACCTCTATCAGGACCTGGAAATCGACAGCATCGATGCCGTCGACCTGGTGATCCGGCTGAAGGAAGTCACCGGCAGGAAGATGCAGGCCGAAGAGTTCAAGCAGGTGCGCACAGTCGGCGACGTCGTCAACGCAGTGTACGACCTGCTGCACGCCGCGCCCGCAGCCGCGCCCTGAGCGCGCGTGCGGGCCGAGGCTGGAGCCGCCTTGCAGCCGGAACCCGAAATCCTCGCGCGTCACCGCGACGGCGCCACGATCAGCTTGCAGCTGCGCATTCCCGCCGACCTGATTCATTTCAGGGGACACTTCCCCGGCTTTCCGCTGCTGCCGGGCGTGGTGCAGGTGGACTGGGCGATACTGCTGGCGCGCCGGTGCTTCGACCTGCCCGGAAATTTTCAGCGGCTGTCCGCGCTGAAATTCATGCGCGTCCTGCAGCCGGGGGCCGAGGTGACGCTGCTGCTGGAGCAGCACGCTGCCGGCGAGCTGCGCTTCCGCTACCAGGAGCACGGACAGGTCTGTTCATCGGGACGGATTTTTTTCAGCCATGGCGCCTGACACCCACCCCGCCTTCAGGCCCTGCATCGTCGTGCCGTTCTTCAATCACGCGCAGGCCATCGCCGGCACGATCGGCGCCCTGCGGCAGCTGGGCCTGCCGTGCTGGCTGGTGGACGACGGCAGCGACGCGACGGCCACGCCGGTGCTCGATGAACTGGCGCGACAGGAAGCCGGCTGGCTGCACCTGATCCGCTACCAGCCCAACCAGGGCAAGGGCGAAGCGGTGATGCGCGGCTGCGCCGCCGCCCATGCGCAGGGCCACAGCCACGCGGTGCAGGTCGACGCCGACGGCCAGCACGACATCGGCGACATCCCGGCCCTGCTGGCACTGGCGGCCGCGAACCCGCGGGCGCTGGTCACCGGCGTGCCGGTCTACGACGCATCGGTGCCGCGCGGCCGGCTTTACGGACGCTACATCACGCACTTCTGGGTCTGGCTGCACACGCTGTCGTTCGAGATCCGCGACTCGATGTGCGGCTTCCGGGTCTACCCGCTGAGCGAATCGCTGGAGCTGTGGCGCAGCGAACGGGTCGGCAGGCGCATGGATTTCGATACCGACATCATGGTGCGGCTGTGGTGGCGCGGCACGCCGGTGCTGTCGCGGCCGACGCGGGTCACCTATCCGCAGGACGGCGTTTCGCACTTCAACATGCTGCGCGACAACCTGCGCATCTCGTGGATGCACACGCGCCTGTTCTGCGGCATGCTGCTGCGCCTGCCGCGGCTGCTGCGCCGCCGCTTTTCCGGAAAACCCGCATGAACGTCCCCGAGCATCTGCAGCACAGCGTCGAAATCGAAATCCCGTTCCACGACTGCGATCCGGCCAACATCGTCTGGCACGGCCATTACGCACGCTATTTCGAAATCGCGCGTTGCGCGCTGCTGGAGCGCCTCGGCTACAACTACGACCACATGCTCGACAGCGGCTATGCCTGGCCGCTGATCGATTTCCAGATGCGCTTCGTCAAGCCGCTGCGCTTCAAGCAGAAGGTGCGCGTTCGCGTGCGCATCGTCGAGTGGGAGTTCCGCCTCAAGATGGACTACCTGATCACCGACGCCGCCAGCGGCGAGCGCCTGACCAAGGGCACGAGCACGCAGGTGGCGATCGATCGCCAGACACTGGAGATGTGCCTGTCCTCGCCGGCCATCCTGCTGCAGAAACTCGGCGTGACGTCATGACACGATTCGGCCGCCTGCTGCCGGCAGTGTTGTTCCTGCTGTGCACCGCCGCACCCGCGGCACCCGCGGCACCCGCGGTATTCGACCACCCGGTCACGCCGGCGCAGCTGCGCGTCATCATCGCCCCGGCCGAACGGGCGCTATCGCAGAGTCCGGTGCTGCGCGGCCGCTTCGTGCAGGTCAAGACGCTGCAGGGCATCCCGGCACCGCTGAAATCCTCGGGCGACTACCTGATCGCACGCACGCAGGGCATCTACTGGCACACGCTGCTGCCGTTCGACTCGGAATTCATCCTGACGCCGACGCACATGCTGCAGATGGACAACGGCAAGATCGCAGTCCGCATCGACGCCGCGACCCAGCCCGGACTCAGGATTGTCGGCGAGGTGTTCTTCTCGATCTTCAACCTCGACCCCACGGCGCTGGCAAGCCATTTTTCGCTTTACGGCATGCCGGCCGCCAAAGGCTGGGTCATGGGCCTGCGTCCGCGCGACGACGCCCTGTCCAGCGTCGTGGATTCCGCGGTCATCGGCGGCGACCGCCATGTCGGCACGGTGGACCTGCTGGACGCGCATGGCGACCGCACCGAAATCAGGCTGACCGACGCCGCCGGCAGTCCCGCGCTGACACCGCGCGAAGCGGCACTGTTCAGGCAGTGACCGCCGCATGAGCGACCGCTGGCTCCGTTTGCGTTTCGTGTTCTGGCTGGCACTGATGCTGGCGCTGTGCACGGTGTTCTTCACGCGCGTCGTGCACCAGCTCAATCCGGAAACCGACATCCTCGCGCTGCTGCCCGGCGCCGAGAAAGACCCGGTGATCGACGTCGCGCTGCATAAATTCTCGGACCAGGCCGGGCGCAAGACCTTGTTCCTGATCGGCGCGGGCACCGATGCGGCGGCAGCCCGTGCTGCCGAGGACTTCGCCGCACGCCTGCAAAAAAGCGCGGCATTCGCCGACGTGCAGCTGCGGGTGCAGAACCGCATGCACGATACGCTGTCCGCTTACGCGCCATATCGCGGGGTGCTGCTGGCGGCCAGCGACCGCGACCGGCTTGCGGCCGGGCAGGGCGATGCGATCTACGACGCGGCGCTGCGCGCGATCTACTCTCCGGCGAGCCTGATGCGTCCGCTGCCGCCCGCCGAAGACCCGCTGGGACTGGGCAGCGATTTCCTGTTGCAACAGCTGCCGCCGCTGGGCAAGGTGCATCTGCAGGACGGCATGCTCGCCGTCAGCGGCGAAGGGCGGCACTGGGTGCTGGTGATCGCCGAGACGCGCGACAGCCCGTTCTCGACTGCCGCGCAGGGGCAGGCGATGCCGGCGATCACGCAGGCATATGCGCAGGCGCAGGCCGCGGGAGCGGAGGTCCTGTCCTCGGGCCTGCTGCCCCACGCCGCCTACGCGGCACGGCAGGCCCGGCACGAAATCTCCCTGTTTGGCGGACTCTCGCTGCTGGGGACCATCCTGCTGCTGCTTTTCGTGCACCGCTCGATGCGGCCGGTGATGATGTCCGCCGGCTCGATCGCATTGGGCGTGATCGCGGCACTGACCGTCAGCCACTATGCGTTCGGCCGCATCCACCTGGTCACGCTGGTGTTCGGCTCCAGCCTGATCGGCGTCGCCGCCGATTACTCGACCTATTTTCTGACCGATGCGTTCCGCCTGCCGGGCCGCTGGGACGGACGCAGCGCGGTGCGCCAGGTGGCGCCGGGCATCCTGCTCGGGCTGGCGACGGCGCTGGTCGCCTACGCCACGCTGATGGCGGCGCCTTTCCCGGGCCTGCGCCAGATCGCGGTGTTTTCGGCGGTCGGTCTCGGCACCGCCTGCGGCTGCGTGCTGTGCCTGTTTCCCTTGCTGCGCCCGCCGCAGGCGCCGCCGGTCTCGCCAGCGATCGAACGCGCGCTCCGCGCACTGCTGCCGCGCCCGCTCGGCAAGCCGGGATGGGCCATCCTCGCCCTCATCGGGGTGATCGCCATCGCCGGCCTGCTGCGCCTGCGCGTGGTCAACGACCTGCGCCTGATGCAAGCCTCGCCGCCGCAACTGATGCAGAGCGAGATGCGCGTGCGCAAGCTGCTGAACAATCCCACCGAGACCCAGTTTTTCCTGGTCACCGGCAAGACGCCGGAGGCGGTACTGGAGCACGAAGAAACCTTGCGCCCGCAACTCGATGCCTTGCAGATCCGTGGCGTCATCAGCAGCTACGCGGCACTGACCCGCGCGCTGCCTTCGCTCAAGACCCAGGATGAGAACGCCGCGCTGATGCGGCGGCAGGTCTGCACCGGCGACGGTCCGCTGTCGCGCATCCTCGCGCAGATGGGCTTTGCCGGCGGCGCCATCGCCGCGCGGCTGCGCGACTGCATCGCGCACACCGCTGCACGGCTGCAACCGCAGGACTGGCTGGCGAGCCCGGCATCGGTTGCATATCGCCATCTCTGGCTGGGCGCCGTGCCCGGCGGCTACGGCACCGTGGTGACACTGGGCGGCATCCGCGACCTGTCCGCGCTGCGCGCACTCGCTGCGCCCGATCACAGCGTGCGTTTCGTCGACAAGGTGGACGACATCTCGGCGCTGCTGGCGCGCTACCAGCGCATCACCGCCTGGATCGTGGCGCTCGGCCATCTTGGCGTGCTGCTGCTGTTCACGCTGCGCTACGGCCTGGCCAGCGCACTGCGCGTGGTCGCGAGCCCGGCGCTGGCCTGCCTGGGCACGCTGGGCCTGTTCGGCCTGACCGGCGAGCCGGTCAACCTGTTCAGCACGTTTGCGCTGCTGCTGGTGCTGGGCATCGGCATCGATTACGCCATCTTCCTGCGCGAAGGGCGCAACACGCCCCTGTCGTCGCTGATTGCGGTGCTGGTCTGCGCCGCGACCACCCTGCTTTCGTTCGGGCTGCTGTCGCTCTCGAGCACACCGTTCATCCACAGCTTCGGCCTGACCCTGCTGTTCGGCATCTCGCTGGCGGTGCTGGTCGCGCAGGTGCTGGCCACCGACCCGCCGCCGCGGCTTTGAAATGATTGCTTCACGCCCGCGCTCGCAGCGCACTCTTTCACGACAAACACAACAGGTATCGAAAAACTCATGACCGACATTCTCATCATCGGCGCCGGCCCGGCCGGCGCGGTCGCCGCAGGCCTGCTGGTGCAGCGCGGGCACAAGGTGCTGGTGCTGGAGAAGCAGGCGTTTCCGCGTTTTTCCATCGGCGAATCGCTGCTGGCGCAGAGCCTGGTGCTGATCGACGAGGCCGGCATGCTCGAAGCGGTGCAGGCCGGCGGCTTCCAGTACAAGAATGGCGCGGCCTTCGCCTGGCGCGACCGCTACGTCGAATACAATTTCGCGCAGAAATCCTCGCCCGGCTACGGCTTCACCTACCAGGTGATCCGCGCCGACTTCGACCAGATCCTGATCGACGAAGCGCAGCGCATGGGCGCCGAAGCACGCTTCGAGGTCGAGATCACCGCCGCCGATTTTTCCGGCGAGCGCCCGCGGATCACGTCGCGCGACAAGGACGGCAAGATCGAGGTCCACACGCCCAGGTTCGTGCTCGACGCCAGCGGTTTCGGCCGCGTCCTGCCACGGCTGCTGAACCTGATCTCGCCCACCAACCAGCCTTCGCGCAATGCGTTTTACACGCAGGTCTACGACCGCATCCCGGCCGGGGCCTTCGATCGCCAGAAAATCCGCATCACCACGCACCCGCAGCACCGCGATGTGTGGATGTGGCTGATCCCCTTTTCCAACGGCCTGTCGTCGATGGGCGTCGTCGGCACCGAGGAACTGCTCTACAGCCGCGGCAGCACTTTCGAGGAACGCCTGTGGTCGCTGACCAACGACGATCCGCTGCTGAAACGCTTGCTAAAGGATCACGAGCCGTTCAACCCGGTGCGCGAACTCAAGGGCTATTCCGCCAGCGTCAGCACCATGTCCGGCCCTGGCTTCGCGCTGCTCGGCAACGCCGCCGAGTTCCTCGACCCGGTGTTTTCCTCGGGCGTGACGATCGCGCTGAAGTCGGCGCACATGGCCGCGCCGCTGGTGGACCGCCAGCTCAAGGGCGAAAGCCCGGACTGGAAAAGCGAGTTCGAGTCGCCGCTGCGCTACGGCGTCGAGACCTTCCGCGCATTCGTCGACACCTGGTACGACAACCGTCTGCAGGACATCATCTACTCCGAAAAGCAGGACCCCAGGATCAAGCGCATGATCTGTTCGGTGCTGGCCGGTTATGCTTGGGACACGAACAATCCGTACACCGGCGAGAAAGCCTTGCACCGGCTGGACGTGCTGGCGCAGACCGTCCGCAAGGCGGCGGGCGCCAGATGAGGGCTTTTGGCCAACCCGCTGTG
>DATMTG010000329.1:0-2845 GCA_035565075.1 Stenotrophobium sp. | reverse complement strand
CCGCCCCAGCCGGCGCCGGCTGCGCCCAGAACGAAGGCGGCAGCCAGCATCAGCAGATGCGAGCCGATCTGCGTGGCGCGCTCGGCGCCGCGATCGCCCAGATGGCCGGCCAGAGGCGTGACGATCGCGCCGGATGCGCCCGCCAGGGCAAAAGCGGCGATGCCGTGCATGCCGAGCGAGAACGGCGGCTGGGTCAGCAGCAATGCGACGGCGGTCCAGAATGCGCTGAACGCGCCCAGCGCCAGCGCCGCCAGCGTGGCGCTCCGTTGCAGCACGGGCTCGGTGCGCAACAGCGTCCATAGCGAGCGCAGCAGTTCGGAATACCGTGCGGCCGCGGCCGGCCGGCGTGTCGGCAGCCTGGCATACAGGACCAGAGCGAGCAACGCATCGGCGCAGGCCTCGATGCCGAAGAATGCGCGCCAGCCGAACGATCCGGCGATCACGCTCGCGAGCGGACGCGACAGCAGAATGCCGATCATCAACCCGCTCATGACATTGCCGACCGCCCGGCCGCGGCGGTGTTCCGGCGCCATCGAAGCCGCCATGGGCACGAGCATCTGGATCACGCTGGACGTCGCGCCAGCGAGCGCCAATGACGCCAGGAACAGCCAGCCCGAGCGCGCGAACGCGGCGATGCCGAGAAATACTGCGCAGCACATCAGTGTCTGAAAAATCAGCCTCCGGTTTTCGATCAGATCGCATAGCGGCACAAGCAGGAGCAGGCCGGCTGCGTAGCCCAGCTGCGGCAGCATGGCGACCAGGCCTTCGAGCTCGGGCGGCAGGTTCAGGGCCTGACTGACGGGGCCCGTCAAAGGTTGCGCCGCCGACAGGATCACGACGATCACCCCGACGGTCGCGGCGAAGAACAGCGTAAGCGGTGTGGTCAGGACGGCGGCGGGCGCTGCCGAGGACAAGTGCACGCCGGGCTTGCGCGGCGCACTCCGGGCCGCGGCATCGGCAGATTGACTCATGGTTGGACTCCAGTGGACTTCGATCTGGAGTCATCCTATGGGCCCGCTTGTTATGCGACAATTGAATTATATTTATTTTCTTTATGCGTAATAATCATGAATACCCGCGATCTGCAGGCATTCGTCGCCGTGGTCGAAAGCGAGTCGATGGCCAAGGCGGCGGAAAAGGTGTTCCTCACGCAGCCAGGCCTCACCCGCCGCGTGCAGAGCCTGGAGGCGATGCTCGATACCGTGCTGCTGGACCGGCAGAGCAAGCCGCTCAAGCCGACCGCGACGGGCAACGAGGTGTACAGGCTCGCGCGCACGGTGCTGCGCGCCGTCGACGACCTGTTGGCCGTTGCATCGCCGGACAGCGAATCGACGGGCGAGATGAGAATCGGCGTGCCGCCGTTTTTGTCGGAGCAGGCGCTGGAGCGGCCCATCGACAGCTTGCGCAACGCCTTCCCGAAGCTGACGCTGCGCGTTACGGCGGGCTGGTCGCCGGGACTTATGCAGAACGTCGAGCGCGGCACGCTCGACGCAGCCGTCGTGCTGATGCCGGACGGCATTTCCCTGCCCGACGCGTTGACGGCGACGCTGCTGGGACGCAAGCCATTTGTCGTCGTGGCGCCGCGCTCGTTCGGCCTGGCCGACGCGCCGACGACGCTTGCGCAGCTTTCGCGCTATCCCTGGGTATTGAATCAGGACGGCTGCGGGATGCGTTCCGTGCTGAGCCGAGCGATGTCGACTGCCGGACTGCCGTTCGACGTGGCGGTCGAGGCGTTCGGGTCGGAGCTGCAGCTTTCGCTGGTGGCGCGGGGCATGGGCATAGGGCTGGCCGTGTCTGAAATGCTGGAGACCAGCGCGCATCGCGATGCGCTGCAGCGCATCGAGGTGACGGACTTTCACAACGTGCTGAGCATCTGGCTGATGCACGGCCTGTTGCCCGGGCGCCTGGTGCGGCCCGTTGCGCTGATGCGCGATGCGCTCGCCCGGAGACTGGGCCTTGCCCGGCAGTCCGGTCGAGAGCGCCCGTAGCGCCGCGCGAACCGGGTTATTCGCCGAATAGATTGTGCTGTACCTGCTCCAGGTGCTGCGACAGCAGCGCGCCGGCCCGGGCGGCATCGCGGTCGCGCAGCGCTGCCACGATGGTACGGTGCTGGCGTTCATATTCCTGGCGCCGCTGCGGCGTGAGCGAATTGCGCTTGAGCCTGCCCCATTCGCCTTGTTCGCGGGCGCGGTTGGTCAGTTCCAGGTTCTGCACGAACAGCGCATTGTGGGTCGCCACCGCAAATGCCTTGTGCAGCTCGCCGTCCCAGTGTTCGAAATCCTCGATGGTCTGCGCGGCTTCCGACCGTTCCAGGCAGGACTGCATGACGGCGAAATCGGCCGCCGTCGCATGGCGCGCGATGAGGATGGGCATCAGCGGCTCGATCAGCCTGCGCGCTTGCATAAGCTCGGCCGGGCTGACGGGCATGTCCAGCCAGCCGGGCTGCTCGGGGACCGCGAGTGCGTCGGCGAGGGCCAGCACGAAAGTGCCGCTGCCCGCGGTCTGGGTGATCAGGCCGCGTGCGCGGAACTCGGCCAGCACGCGCCGCACGGTGCCGCGCGAGGTGTGGAAGCGCTGGCTCAACTCGCGCTCGGGAGGCAGCCTCGCGCCGGCGCGCAACTGTCCGGCGGACAGGGCGTGATGCAAATACGCCGAGAGCGCCTTGGCGCCCGTGGACCTCAAGGCCGCGCGCCCGGCATGCGCTTGCGTGTCGGATTCTTCCACGATGAACTCCTGCTCTGTGGAACAGTATATACGGTACCAATTGGTTGTTTAAATAACTTAATTTTATTGATGTATCGTCCAATTGGTTCTATAAATTGCTCGAATTGTATAAAAACAGGAC
>DATMTG010000328.1:0-5202 GCA_035565075.1 Stenotrophobium sp. | reverse complement strand
GGCAACGGGACATTCCCCGTCGCCGCTTGCGATATTAACGCTTGGAGTACTGCGTACCGCGACGAGCCTTGTGGAAACCGACCTTCTTGCGCTCCACTTCACGCGCATCGCGTGTGACCAGCCCGGCGCTGCGCAGCGCCGGACGCAGACTTTCGTCGTAGTCGATCAGCGCGCGCGTAATGCCGTGGCGTACCGCGCCAGCCTGGCCGGAAGGACCACCGCCGACGACATTGACCTTGATGTCGAAACGGCCGAGAGAATCCACCAGCTCCAGCGGCTGACGCACCAGCATGCGGGAGGTCTCGCGGCCGAAATACTCCTCGACCGTCTTGCCGTTGATGCTGATCACGCCGCTACCGGGCTTGAGGAACACACGGGCTGCTGCGGTCTTGCGGCGGCCGGTGCCGTAGTTCTGTTTGACTTGTTTGGTTGCCATGTTTGGACGCTCAGATGTTCAGTGTCTTGGGCTGCTGCGCAGTGTGCGGGTGCTCGGCACCGGCGTACACCTTGAGCTTGCGGAACTGGGCGTAACCCAGCGGCCCCTTGGGCAACATGCCCTTCACCGCCTTCTCAATCACGCGCTCCGGCGCCTTGTTGAGCATCTCCTGCAAGCTGGTGGTCTTGAGACCGCCGGCGTGCTGGCTGTGGCTGTAATAGACCTTGCCGTTGAGCTTGTCGCCGGTGGTCTTCACCTTTTCCGCATTGACGACGACGATGTAATCGCCGGTATCGGCATTGGGGGTGTAGTCGGGCTTGTGCTTGCCGCGCAGGCGGCGGGCGACTTCGGATGCCAGACGCCCAAGGACTTGTCCTTCAGCATCAATGACATACCAGTCCCGCTTGGCGGTCTGATCGTTGATGAAAATGGTCTTCATGTGCAACCCAATCGGTAGTTATAGTTCGGTCACTGCACGCAGTGACGTCAAAAGGAGCGCGATTTTAGTCGCCGGCGTCCCGGGATGCAAGGTGTGGGGCGCAACCGCGCCGGGACTCAGAATCCGCCGAAATTGATCTTGGCCTCGAGGTTTCCGCGCGAATCCGAGGAGCTCAGGGCTTCCTCGCGCTCGATGACGCCCTCCTTGTAAAGCCTGAACAGGGACTGGTCGAAGGTCAGCATGCCCTTGTCCGAAGATTGGCTCATGGCATCCTTCACTTCCTCGATCCGGCGGTTGAGGATCAGATCGGAGATATAAGGCGTGTTCACCATGACCTCGAAGGCGGCGCAGCGGCGGCCATCCTTGCGCCTGACCAGGCGCTGCGACACGATCGCGCGCAGCGTCATCGCCAGGTCCATGTAGAGCTGGCTGCGCATATCCTCGGGATACAGGTTCACGATGCGCTGCAAGGCCTGGTAGGCATTATTGGCATGCAGGGTCGCCAAACCGAGATGCCCGGTGTTGGCCAGCTGCATGCAGGAGTCCATGGTGTCGCGCTTGCGGATTTCGCCGATGAGGATCACATCCGGCGCCTCGCGCATGGCGCTCTGCAGGGCGCGGTCGAACGAGAGGGTGTCCTGCCCGAGTTCGCGCTGATTGATGATCGAGCGCTTGTTGGCGTGCACGAATTCGATCGGGTCCTCGATCGACAGAATGTGCCCCGCCGTGCTTTCGTTGCGATGATTGATCATCGCCGCCAGGGTGGTGGACTTGCCGGTACCGGTCGCGCCCACCATGAGGATCATGCCTCGCTTGAGCATGATCAGATCCTTCAGCGATTCGGGCGCACCCAGGTCTTCAAGCGCAGGAATGTCCGAGCGCACGTAGCGCATGACCATGCTGACGGCGCCGCGCTGCTTGAAAATATTGACGCGGAAACGGCCCAGACCTCCCGCCTGCGTCGCCAGGTCGATCTCCAGTTCCTTCTCGAACTGCTCCTGCTGCTCCGGCGCCATGATGCTGTAGGCCAGTTCGCGGATGAACTCCGAGGTCATCAGGGTCTTGCCGACGGCAAACATTTCGCCCTCGACCTTGATCATGGCCGGCGCGGCGGTCGTGAAGAAGATATCCGATGCCTTCTTTTCCACCACCAGTTTCAGATACGGCAGAATCTTCAGCATGCAGGCTCTCCCTTCCGCACGTTAATCGCGCCGGCACTTCGACCCGAATGGTTCGTATGATGACGGCAGCAGGGCGCCCCATCAACCACGATTTAGTTGTCGACTCAGAAATCGAGGTCCAGTGCCCCGCACAGCCAGTCGATCATCGGCGCTGCCGCAGCAATATGCCTGAGTACCGTTTTCTGGAAGTCCGGCGCGCAGACCTGCTGCTCGCTCAGGCTGGCGGTGCAGACGAAATCCTTGCGCTTGATGTCTTCGATCAATTCGTGCGCGGCGTCAAAGCCTGCCGGCGGACGGCTCAGGCTGTCGCCGTCCAGCGCGAAGCGCCGGCGGAACGCGGCGCTTTGCGTGGCCTTCTTCCAGCTCGCGGGATTGTTGACCATGTAGTTGCGGATGCGCTTCACCGTTTCCGGCTGGCCGTGCCAGACCCCACCGCCGATGAAGCTCTCGCCGGGCTGCAGGTGCAGGTAGAACAGCGGCGCATCGAGGCGCCCGGGCGTGGCGTTGCTGCCGTCGCTGCCACGTGCCACTGCCTTGGTCGCCTCGTGAAAGAAGGTCATGCCGACGTGGGTCTTGTACGGCGACTTGTCGCCGGAGAAACGGGTGTCGCGGTAGATGCGGAACAATGAACCGCCTACGGCCTTGGCGCTGGCGACGTAATGCGGGCTGATGGTCTTTTTCAGCGGCGCATCCAGCCCGGCGATGAAACGCAGCGCGGGCTCCTTCAGTTCTGCTTCGTACCGCGGCTTGTGCGCGTTGAACCATTCGCGGTTGTTGTTGCGCTCCAGATCGCGCAGGAACTTGAACAGCGCAGGCCTGAACAAGGTGTCTTTTTCTGCCGGCATGACCATGACCCTAGCAAGATGTGCGACGAATTTAGCATCGTGGCCCGATTTCTGGCAGCTTAGGCGTTACGCGATAAGGAGACGACGATGACCACCCCCAAGAATTCCCTGCGCGGCACCGTCAGCAACGCCGAATGGCAGGCCCGCGTCGATCTCGCGGCGGCCTACCGGCTGGTCGCCTTGTATGGCTGGGACGATCTGGTATTCACCCACATCTCCGCACGCGTCCCGGCGCCGCGCGGCGCGGATGCGGGGACGGGGACGGGACATCATTTCCTTATCAATCCCTACGGCATGATGTTCGAGGAAATCACTGCCTCATCGCTGGTCAAGATCGATCTCGACGGCAACAAGGTGATGGACTCGCCTTACGAGATCAATCCGGCCGGATTCACCATCCACAGCTGCATTCATGCCGGCCGCGAAGATGCGCAGTGCGTGATGCACGTGCATGCGGTCAACGGCGTGGCGGTGTCGGCGCAGAAGAACGGGCTGCTGCCGATCTCGCAGCAATCGCTGTTCGTACTGGCGTCGCTGGCGTATCACGATTACGAAGGCGTGGCGCTCAACCCGGACGAGAAGCCGCGTCTGGTGCGCGACCTGGGCGGCAACAATTTCCTGATGCTGCGCAATCACGGCCTGCTGACGGTGGGCGGATCACCCGCCGATGCGTTCCTGTTCATGTACCTGTTCGAGGCGGCCTGCATGATCCAGGTCCGCGCACAGGCGGGCGGCGGCGAGCTGATCCGGATCGCGCAACCCATCCTCGACGGCATCCAGAAGGCGGCCCATCAGGTGACACGCGGCCTGGGCGGCGCGCTGGCGTGGCCGGGGCTGCTGCGCAAGCTGGACCGGATCGACCCGTCCTACCGCGACTGAATCCGCATGGCTTGGCCTCAAAGCATGAAGGCCAGCCCGATCAGGATCACTGACAACACCCACAACGGCCGGTCGCCCCAACGCACATAAGGCGTCTCGCCACTGCGCGGCTGAGCCTCGCCACGCAGGATTTCCTGCGTGAAGAATCCGGTCTGCGCCTGCAGGCGGCCGTTGGCGTCGATGATCGCGGAAACGCCGGTATTGGATGCGCGCAGCACTTCGCGGCCGGTTTCGAGTGCGCGCATGCGGGCGATCGCCAGGTGCTGCGCCGCTGCGCCCGAGTGACCGAACCATGCGTCATTGGTGACATTGGCCACCATGACCGACTGCGCCGCGGTATGCCGGTATTCGTCCGGGAACACGTCCTCGAAACAGATGGCGATGCCGATCGCCTGTCCATCGACCTTGATCGGCGCCTGCTGCGCGGCGCCGAACCCGAGGTTCGAAAACGGCACGCCGAGCACGTCCATCAGCGGCAGCAGCCAGTCCGGGACCGGAAAATATTCGCCGAACGGCACCAGATGACGCTTGTCGTAGCGCCCGCTGCTGGCCCCCAGCGCGTAGACCGTGTTGTAGTACTTCTTGCCGTCATCCGACGCACGCAGCATGCCCGCCAGCAGGCTGCTGCCCTGCGTCCGCAGCCTTGCGGACAGCGGCGCCAGGTAATCGTCCGCGATGTCGTCGTGCAGCGCCGGCATCGCCGCCTCCGGCCAGACGACGAGATCGGCGTCACCGGCGGCCAGCGTCATCTGGCGATAACGCGCCAGCGTCGGCAGCTTCATTTCCGGCAACCATTTCTGATCCTGCGGAATGTCGCCCTGGATGATCGCGACGCGCATCGGCTTGCCGGTCGCCTGCGTCCACTGAGCGGGCGCCGGCAGCCACAGACACAGCAGCGGAGAAAGCAGTACCGCAAGCGCCACTGCCGGCTGGCGACCGGCACAGAGCCGCGCCAGCGCCCACGCCAGCAGCACGACGGCCGCGGAAAGTCCGTGCACGCCGATCAGGGGCGCGAGTTTCTGCAGCGGCGTGTCCAGCGCGACCGCGCCGAGGCTCAACCAGGGGAAGCCGCTGTACACCCAGCCGCGCAGCAGTTCCATCAGCAGCCACAGCGCCGGCACCGTCCACCAGCCGGCCAGTCGCTGATGCAGGCGCACTCGCGCCGTCAGCGCCAGCACCAGCGCCGGATAGATCGCCAGATAGCCGGACAACGCCACCGCGAGCATGAATCCCAGCCACGCCGGCGCGCCGCCGTAGATGTGCGTGCTGATATAAACCCAGTAGATCCCCGAGGCGAAGTGCGCGAACCCGAACAGCCAGCCCAGCCACAGCGCGCGGCGCGTGTCCGCGCCTGCGCTGATCGCAAACAACCCCGCCAGCGCCAGCAGTGTCAGCGGCCACGCACCGAACGGCGCAAAGCCC
>DATMTG010000327.1:0-5889 GCA_035565075.1 Stenotrophobium sp. | reverse complement strand
ATTCGGGGCTGTAGGGCTGCTCGTCGACGGCGTGGGCCATGCACAGCAGCCAGGCGTCGCGCTCGGCGACGCCGATCGGCAGGTGGCTGTGAAACATGGGGATGTTGATGCCGCCGAATTTTTCGCTGTAGAGCCGCGGGCCGCCAAGCCAGCCGCACAGGAAATACGCGAGCCGCTCGGTGGTCGAGGACAGGTCGGCCGGGTGCATGTTGCGGATCGTGCGCGCCGCGGGCAGGGTGTCCATCACTTCGTAAAAACGCCGCGACAGCTGCAGCAGGCCCTCGGTGCCGCCGGCGGCGCGGTACGAGGCATCGCCGACGCCGAAGGTGGGTTGTTCCATGGATGGATTCATCTGCTACAGATCACTTAAAATGTATCTTCAATACATATTTTACGATGAAAGGCCGGCGCTGTCTGCCCTGTCGCTAAAGGGTCGCTTCGAGGATGCGCACGCGCTCGGCGCCCTTGACCGCGGCGATCCGGCGCGTCTCCGGGATGTTGCGCGGCTCATGCACCTCGACCGCGCTGAAGCCGGCGCTGCGCAGGGTGGCGATCATGTCGGCGGCATCGCTGAAGTGCACGTGGATCCTGCCCTTGACGAAGCGGCCGAGCACCGCGCCGAAGACCTTGCCGCCGGCGCCGCGATTGTCGCGCTGGATGTAGCTGTCGGCCAGATACAGGCCCTGCGGAAATTTTTTCAGCGTACGGGCGAAGCGCCGCCAGACGCTGCGCGCGGTATCGCCGTCGAGATAGCTCATCAGGCCCTCGGTAATGATCGCAGTGCCGGCGTTCGGGTCCAGTGTCTTGATCACGGCGGCCAGTGAATGACTGCCGCGTTCGGCCAGCGCATCGAGCTCGACGACGCGATGATGCGCGGACAGCAGTTTGGCTTTTTCGAGCAGGCGCAGCTTGGTCGCTGCCATCAGCGGCAGGTCGGTTTCGATGTAGGTGATTTTGTTGCCATAGCGCTTGGCAAAATTGATGCCGCGCGGCGACAGACCGGCGGCGATCTCGATCACCTGCGTGATGCGGCCCTGGTCGATCGCCTGCGCCAGGCGCGCGTCGATGCCCTTGTGGCGCGCGATCATCAGCGCATCGAACGAGGTGCCGCTGACCCGCTTGAGTCCCTTCATCAGCAGGCCGAACGCCAGGTCCAGGCGCTTGCCCTGCGGCGTCGCCAGCGCCGGATGCGACATGCCCAGCCGGTACCACAGGTAGCCGGTGGCGTAGGCGGTGGGGCTGATGCGCTCGGTGGATTTCTCTTTTGGCTGGGCCATGGGCGTCGTGCGTCAGACCCCGGGCGCGCCGGGGAAGCCGACGTAATACTGGCCGGCCAGCATGCCGCCATCGACCGCGATTTCCGCGCCGCAGAGATACGACGAATCGTCGCTGGCGAGGAACAGGCTGGTGCGTGCGACCTCGTCGGGTTCGCCGACGCGCTGCAGCGGCACCATGGTGTAGCGCTTGTTCACCTCGGCTTTTTCCTGGGCGTAGGGATTGCCCATCGCGGTATCGATGCCGCCGGGATGCACCGAGTTGACGCGCACGCCCTTGTGGCCGAACTCCATCGCCGCCACCTTGGTCAGTCCGCGGATGCCCCACTTGCTGGCGCAATAGGCGCCGAGGCCGTTGGCGCCCTTCATGCCGTCTGCCGACGAAATGTTGACGATGCTGCCCTTGCCGCGTGCCACCATCTGCGCACCGACCAGGCGCGTGCCGAGGAAGGTGCCGGTGAGATTGACCGAGATGACTTTTTCAAAGTCGGCTTTCTGCGTTTCGGCGATGGTCTTGAACAGGAGAACACCGGCGTTGTTGACCAGCACATCGATCTCGCCGAACGCCGATCTGGCCTTGGCGATCACGTTGGCCCAGCTCGCTTCGTCGGTGACGTCGTGGTGCACGAAGATCGCGCGGCCCCCGAGTTCTTTGGCCAGCGCCGCGCCGTCGGCATCGAGCACGTCGGCGATCACCACCTTGGCGCCTTCCGCCGCAAACAGACGTGTGGTCGCCGCGCCCATGCCGCGCGCGCCGCCGGTGATGAGTGCTACTTTGTCTTTGAGCCGGGTCATAATCCATCCACTGGGTTGGGTGTGCCGGCAATCTAGCAGGATTGAGTTGCGGCCGGATTCACGCAAACGGTGGAGAAACGCGGGGCGCACCCGTCACGAGCGGAGTCACGATGACCAGTCCGACCAGCCAGCAATTGCTCAAGCTGCAACGCATGGAAACCACCCTGGTGCGCGCGGTACTGGCGCACCCGAAGTTCCTGCTCGCGCGCGAATACCAGCAGTTGCGCTACCTGCTGGGGTTTGCGCGGTTGCACGTGTTCGCCCCCGGCGCGGTGGACGGTGCCCGGCGGCGCGCCGACGTGGCTGTCGACCAGGACATCCTCGCGCCGCTGCGCGAGCAGGTGCTGCAGGACCTGTATCCCTGCCTGCGGCGGTCTTCGACGCGCGAGCGCCTGAGCGGTTGCTCGCAGGCGCTGGCGGCGTTGCAAGCCATGCTCGGGCCGGTGCGCAAGCAACTGCTCGAACGCCACTGCAATGATTTCAGCGAGGCGGAGCTGGACGCCGAGGTCGGGCGTCGCGCGCTGGTCACGGTGATGGGCGGCGGCGGCGGGGCCGGCTATGTCTACATCGGCGCCGCAGCACGCCTGCGCGCGCAGGGCATGGCCTCGGACTACCTGGTCGGTTCATCCATCGGCGCGTTGATCGGCGCGGTGCTGTCGCGCTCGCGCCAACTGGATGTCGAGTCCCTGCTGGCCTGGGCCAAGTCGCTGCGCGTGCGCGACCTGTTTGCGCGGCCGTATGTCGGCGCCACGCACACCCTGCCGGGGCTGACGCGGCTGCACCTGAAGGGCATGCACCAGCTGCTGTCGCATGCCGACGGCAGCCCGCTGCGGCTCAAGGACCTGGAGATCCCCTACGAGGCGGTCACCGCCGGCGTGCGCACCGCGGTCTACCAGCATCTGCCTGCGACCCTGCGCGAAGTCTCGGCCGGACGGCGCGGCAAGAGTTTTTCCAAGCTGCTGTCCGAGCGCATGCTGCTGCTCGGCGCGCTGGTGACGCCGCACGTCATGCGCGCCATCGTGCTGGGCCGCGACGACACCACGGCGGACGTGCGCGTGGTCGATGCGGTCGGCCTGTCGGCGGCGATCCCCGCAGTGCTGCAATACGAGCCGCCGCAGCGCGACGCGCAGACCGACGCGATCCTCGCGCGCATCCGCGAGCAGGAACAGGTCGCACTGTTCGTCGATGGCGCGATGGCCAGCAACGTGCCGGCGCGCATCGCCTGGGAAGGCGTGCAGGCCGGGCGCATCGGCACGCGCAATTCGTTCGTGCTGGCGCTGGACTGCTTCCACCCGCAGTGGGACGCGCGCCACCTGTGGCTGTGGCCGGTGGCGCAGGCGGTGCAGTTGCAGTTGCCACCGCAGAGAATGTATTACGACTGGCTGATGCAGTTTTCGCCGACGCTGTCGCCGGTCAACCTGCTGCCGTCGAACGCCGATTTCGACCAGGCCTTCAAATGGGGCTGGCAGCAGGCCGACATCATGCTGCCGTTCCTGCTCAAGGCGCTGGAGCCGGTGAGCTGGCAACCCACTTAATCGGGGACAGTCCCCGATTAGTTGGCGGTGATCGTCACGTCGACTTCGCTGGCGCCAGGCAGGTTTTGCAGCGTCAGCTCGCTGGCACCGGACGCCGAAGTCACCGTCGCGCCGCTGACCGTCGCCTGATAGCCCTTGGGATAATGCAGCGCCACCGGCACATAGATTTCGGTCGGCGCAGCGCTCGCGTCCGGCGTATAGCGATAGTGGAACTCGCCCGTGTCCGGGTTGAACGACAGCGACAGCGGCGTGCCGGCGGTCACCTGCGGATAGGTGCGTTGCAGCACGCGCAGCTTGTCCGGCTTGACCGTCGACAGATCGCTGTCGCTGGTGAACAGCGACTGCGCGCCGCCACCGCCGGTGGTCGTCGGGTCGTGCCAGGTCTTGTAGGCCCAGTACAGCCAGCCCACGAGGTTCGTATCTGCCAGGCCGACCAGGCGCGCGATATCGCTGACATCGTCGGTGGCGCCGAATTCGGTCAGCAGCGAAGTCGCGCCCATCGCCGTGGCCTGCGTCTCGGCCTTGGAGAACACGGTCGGTTCATCCAGTGCGCAGTCCGGCCCGCTGGGCAGTCCGTAGGCATTGAGGAAAGCGCCGGTGCACGCGTAGTTGTGCCAGGAGAATCCGACCTGCGGATCGTCGACGTGGGTGAAATTGCCGCGGCCGAAAGGCAGCTGGAACAGCATCTGCGGTTCGAACCAGACCAGGTGCGTGGTGTCCACCGTGCGGATCGCGTCGAGGACGTGCTCCTGGAATTTCTGCAGCGTGGCGTCGAACAGCAGGCAGCCGGTGGGGCCGAGGCAGGTCACGGCCTGCGTGCCTGCGGAAGGTTCGTTGATGATCTCGTAGCCCAGGATGTAAGGCTGCCCGCGCCAGCGCCGCGCCACCGCCGTCCACGCCGCGGCGTACTGATCCCAGATGCCGTTCTTGTCGGCCCAGAGATTGTCGAACGTGTGCGAGACCGCCGGCGTGAGGTAGTTGACGAAGAACGAGCTGGTGTTCACGAACGGGATGCCATCGTCGTACACCGACCAGTCCGGGAAACCCTCACCCGCGAATTTCTCGTTGTAGGCGTCCTGGTGAAAATCCAGCAGTACCCAGATATGGCGCGCGGCCAGCAACTGCACCACGCGGTCGATCTGGTCCAGATACGCCGGGTCGATCACGCCCTGTTTGGGCATCACGCCGGCAAACAGCACGCCCAGACGCACCGCGTTGAAGCCGTGGTCGCGCAGCCAGTCGGCATCGGCCACGCCAAAGCCCTCGGCGCTGTCCGGTGGATAGTAGGGTTTGAGTTTCCACACCGCGTTGAGGCCATGCAGCAGCACCACGCGGTTGGCGCCATCCACCATCCAGCGGCCGTCGCGGTGCAGCGCGGTTGCCGATGCAACGCCGTCATCCCCGGCGGCAGGTGTGCCGGATACGCCGCAACCGCCCAGCGCGAACAGCGTCAGCAGCAAGGCGGCGGTGTGGATTCTGAGGGTCATGATGAAATCGGGGTGTGGGCCTGTCGGCATGATAGTAGAGTGATGACCGTTCGCAGGCGAATGCGCCAAAAGGGGCTTCGGCGACGAACCCGCGCATTTTTCCGGCGCGTCCGTTGAGGATTGACCGCTCAGGCGGTAGTCTTTGCCGGTTGTGCAAAGGGCATGCGTCGGGTTTCTGTCTGTACTGCGGCGGCGCGTGCGTCCGGTAGTGGGGCTGCTCCCGTGGATTGTTGTGGAAAATCACGCAGTGACTCCAGACGGCAAGAATATGAATCAGAATCAAGGCCGCAATGAAATTATCCGAACGCCAGCTTGAAGACGAGCTTATCGACCAGCTCGAGAGCCTGAAATACGTTTTTCGGGCGGATATCTTCGACCGCGCCACGCTCGAACAAAACTTCCGCCGGAAATTCGAGGCATTGAACCGCGTCACCCTCACCGATGCCGAATTCCAGCGTCTGCTGGAAGAGATCGTCAGCGCAGACGTGTTCACTGCCGCGCACACCCTGCGTCATCGCAACGCCTTCACCCGCGACGACGGCACGCCGCTCAACTACACCCTGGTCAACCTCAACGACTGGTGCAAGAACGATTACGAGGCCGTTCGCCAGTTGCGGATCAACACCGACTACAGCCACCACCGTTATGACGTACTGTTGCTGATCAACGGCGTGCCGGTGGTGCAGATCGAGCTGAAGACGCTGGGCATCAACCCGCGCCGCGCGCTTGAGCAGATCGTCGAATACAAGAACGACCCGGGCAACGGCTATACCCGCACGCTGCTGTGCTTCATCCAGC
>DATMTG010000326.1:0-4514 GCA_035565075.1 Stenotrophobium sp. | reverse complement strand
AAAATAAAACAATTATTCGATCTGGATCGCGACGAGCGGGTCGGGCACCGGGTGCGAATCCGGACCCCCCAGCCGCTAGAATGTGTGCCTGAATTTCCACATGAGTGCCGGGACCGATGACCATCAGCCTGAGTAAACTGCCTTCCGCGATGTCGCTCTACGCCAAGGCCGCTGCAACCGCGCGGCGGCGGCCGGGAAGCCCCATCGAGATCCCGGCGTTGTCGGTACGCATCGAGAATTTCCGTGCCGATCCGGCGCAGCTTGCCGGTTACAACGCGGTCTGCGGATTTGCCGGTACGGAAAACCTGCCGATCACGTTTCCGCAGGTGATGGCGATGCCGCTGCAGATGTTCCTGATGACGCAGCCGCAGTTTCCATTGCCGCTGCTGGGACTGGTGCACCTGCGCAACAGCATCGTGCAGACCCGTGCCCTGCGCATCGACGAGTCATATGGGGTGACGGTTTCCCTGGGCGAATCGCGCCGGACCCACAGCGGCCTGGAATTCGATGCGATCATTGAATATCTCTCGGGCGAAGAAGTGGTCTATCGCGCGGTGATGAGCGTGCTGTACCGCATCCCCGGCCCGCGCGGCAGCAAGCCCAGGGCGGAAGCGCCCGCCGCCGAGCTGGCCGCATATCGCAGTTTCGATGTGCCGGCGGACACCGGGCGCCGCTACGCCAAGGTGGGCAAGGACTTCAACCCGATCCATCTCACCGCGGCCAGCGCGCGCATGTTCGGATTCAAGCGTGCGATCGCCCATGGCATGTGGTCGCTGGCACGTTGTGCGGCGCTGATGCAGGAGAGCATGGGTGTGGAACCCAGGGAATTGCTGGTGCAGTTCAAGCAGCCGCTGTTCCTGCCGGGCAAGGTGACGCTGAAAATCCTGAAGACATCGGCCAAGACCGAATTCATGCTGTTGGCGCGCAATGCCAACACCGTTCATCTGGCCGGCTCGCTGCGGTAGACTGAAATCCACGAGGAGAAAAACTAGATGCGCATAAGAAAAGCGGTGTTTCCGGTGGCCGGCATGGGGACTCGGTTCCTGCCGGCGACCAAGGCCAGCGCCAAGGAAATGTTGCCGGTCGTGGACAAGCCGCTGATCCAGTACGCCGTGCAGGAAGCCGTCAGCGCCGGTGCGCAGGAACTGATCTTCATCACCGGCCGCTCGAAGAACTCCATCATGGATCACTTCGACAAGGCCTATGAACTCGAGGCCGAACTCGCCGCCAAGGGCAAGACCAAGCTGCTCGAGCTGGTGCAGGAGGTGCTGCCGCCGGGCATCACCTGCATCTTCATCCGGCAGGCCGAGGCATTGGGCCTGGGACACGCCGTCCTGTGCGCGTGGCCGGCGGTGGGCGACGAGGATTTCAGCGTGATCCTGGCCGACGACCTGATCGACGGACACATGCGCCCCTGCCTGGCACAGATGCAGGGCATCTACCAGGAATACGGCACCAGCGTCATCGCCACGCAGCGCGTGCCGAAATCGGAAATCAGCGGTTATGGCGTGGTCGACGTCAAGCCGATCGGCAAAGGCCTGGGCGAGGTCCGGCGCATCGTCGAGAAGCCCCGCCCGGAGGACGCGCCCAGCGATCAGGCCGTGGTCGGGCGCTACATCCTGACGCCGCGCATCTTCAAGCTGCTGGAGCACACCCAGCGCGGCGCCGGCGGCGAAATCCAGCTCACCGATGCGATCAGCATGCTGCTGCAGGAACAGACCGTGCTGGCGCATGAATTCGATGGCACGCGCTACGATTGCGGCAGTAAACTGGGATATCTCAAGGCCAACGTCGAACTGGGCTTGAAACATCCGGAACTATCCGGTGATTTCCGCAAGTATCTCGGGCAATTGACCGCCGACTGGAAAAAGTGAGCGGTACCAACGCGGGCCAGACTTCGACAGTGTGGGGCCGGACGCAACAGGAGATTTCAGGGCCATGAGTGGCAGCAAGTACCAAAGCTATATCGAGAGTTCGGCGATCAATGGCGCGAATGCGACGTATGTCGAGGAGTATTACGAGCAGTTTCTTGAGGACCCGGATTCGGTCGATCCTTCCTGGCGCGCCTATTTCCGCCTGATCCAGGATCAGAACGCCCCACGCGAGATCGCTCACGGGCCGATCGTCGCACGGTTTGAAAGGCTGGCGCGCGAGCCGCGCCGGCTGGTGGTTGCCGGGTCTGGGTTCGATGCGATCGCGGCACAGAAGCAGGCGGGCGTGCTGCGCCTGGTCAACTATTACCGTGTGCGTGGTCACCAGGCCGCCAAGCTCGATCCGCTCGGCCTCGAGCAGCCGCAGCAGCTCGAAGATCTCGATCCGCAATTTCACGGCCTGTCGGCCGCCGACATGGATACGACCTTTCACGTCGGCACGCTGGCGGTGGAGCAGGAGAACCTGCCGCTGAAGGAAATCATCCGGGTGCTGAAGGCGGTCTATACCGACAGCATCGGTGCCGAATACATGTACATCACGGAGACGGCGCAGAAGCGCTGGATCCAGAAGCGGCTGGAAAACGTCGCGTTCCAGCCCAAGCTGTCCGGCGAACGCAAGCTGGAGGTCTTCAAGCAGCTGGTCGCCGCCGAAGGCATCGAGCGTTACCTGCACAACAAGTACGTGGGCCAGAAACGCTTCTCGCTGGAAGGCGGCGATTCGCTGATCCCGGCGCTCGATGAAGTGCTGCACGCCTGTGCCGAGCGCGACGTCGAGGAAGTCGTGATCGGCATGGCGCATCGCGGCCGTCTCAACGTGCTGGTCAACATCCTCGGCAAATCGCCGGGCGATCTGTTCGCCGAGTTCGAGGGCAAGTACTCCGCCGACTCGCTGAGCCGCGCGGGCGACGTGAAATACCATATGGGGTTCTCGACCGACGTCGAGGTCAGCGGCAAGCGCCTGCACCTGGTGCTGGCCTTCAACCCTTCGCACCTCGAAATCGCCAATCCGGTGGTCGAGGGTTCGGTCAAGGCGCGCCAGACCCGCCGCATGGACGAAATCGGACAGCGCGTGGTGCCGGTACTGATCCATGGCGACGCCGCATTTGCGGGGCAGGGCGTGGTCATGGAAACGCTGCAGCTTTCTCATTCCAAGGGCTACAGCACCGGCGGCACGGTGCACATGATCGTCAACAACCAGATCGGCTTCACCACGCCCAATCCGATCGAAGTCGAAGCCGGACACGGTGCGCGCACATCCCGCTACTGCACCGACCTTGCGAAGATGCTCGAAGCGCCAGTGTTCCACGTCAACGGCGATGACCCCGAAGCGGTGGTCTATGTCACGCGCCTGGCGATCGATTTCCGCAACGAGTTCCACAAGGACGTCATCGTCGACATCTGCTGCTATCGTCGTCACGGCCACAACGAAGCCGATGAGCCTTCGGTCACTTCGCCGGTGATGTACGCCGCAATCAAGAAACAGCCGACTACGCTGATGCTCTATGCACGCAAACTCAGCGAGGAAGGCGCGCTGGCGGAGAAGGACGCGCAGGCGATGGTCGATGCCTACCGCGACGGTCTCGACAAGGGCGTGAACATCGCCCGCAATACCCTCGGGCTGGTCGGCAACAAGTACACCGTCAACTGGAGCAGCTATCTGAAGGGCGCGTGGGACACGCCGGTCGACACATCGGTCAGCGTCAAGATGCTGCGCTCGCTCAGCGACAAGCTGCTCAAGCTGGAGGACGGTTTCACCCTGCATCCGCGCGTCCAGAAAATTTTCGAGGAACGCGCACGCATGGCGGCCGGCGAACACCCGATGGACTGGGGCTTCGCCGAGACCATGGCCTACGCCACCCTGGCCAGCGAGGGCTTCAATATCCGCCTGTCCGGACAGGATGTGCGACGCGGCACTTTCTTCCATCGTCACGCCACGATCTACGACTACCACAACGGCAACAGCTACACGCCGCTGCGCCACATCGCCAAGGAGAAATACCGCTTCGTGGCCAATGACACGCTGCTGTCGGAAGAAGGCGTGCTGGGTTTCGAGTACGGCTACAGCACGACCGACCCGGACTCATTGGTGATCTGGGAAGCGCAGTTCGGCGATTTCGCCAACGGTGCGCAGGTGCTGTTCGACCAGTTTATTTCCAGCGGCTACGCCAAGTGGGCGCGGCTCTGCGGCCTCACGGTTTTCCTGCCGCATGGGTTCGAGGGTCAGGGGCCCGAGCATTCCTCCGCACGCCTGGAGCGCTACCTGCAGTTGTGCGCCGAGAACAACCAGCAGGTCTGCGTGCCTTCGACGCCGGCGCAGATGTTCCACATGCTGCGGCGACAGATGAAGCGCAGCCTGCGCCTGCCGCTGATCGTGATGACGCCCAAGTCGCTGTTGCGCCACCCGCTGTCGGTGTCGACGCTGGAGGACCTGACCGGGGGACGTTTCCAGCCGGTGATTCCCGAGGCGGAAAAGCTGGATGCGCGCAAGGTCAAGCGCATCGTTTTCTGTGCCGGCAAGGTGTATTTCGACCTGCTGCAGGCGCGGCAGAAGGACAAGCTCGACACCGTGGCACTGGTGCGCAT
>DATMTG010000325.1:0-4914 GCA_035565075.1 Stenotrophobium sp. | reverse complement strand
TATAACAATAATTTGCGCCTGGTCCGCGACAGCGGATGGCGTCCACGAGGTGATTCAGAGGCGCGCGAGCGCCTTTTTCACGTAGGTCGGCAGCGCAAACGCGCCCTTGTGCGTATCGGCGTTGTAGAACTGCGCGTCGAGCGCCGCGATCGCCTTGTCGTCCAGGCGCTGCGCCAGCGGTCCCGCCTTCTTGCTGGCGATGGAGCCGGACCACCAGCCGCTGGGATAGATCACCTGCGGGAAATGCAGCAGCGTGGTCTGCGCGAAGCCGGCGTCGCGCATGGCCCGGTGCATCTCGGTAATGAGATCGAGGTGCAGCAGCGGCGACTCCGACTGCTGTACCAGCATACCGTCGGGCGCCAGTGCCTTGATGCAGTCGAGATAGAACTTCTTGCCGAACAAGCCTTCCGCCGGGCCGACCGGATCGGTCGAGTCGATGATGATGAGGTCGATGCTGCCGGGCGTGGCGTCCTTCATCCACTGGATGCCGTCGCCGAAGAACAGCGTCGCGCGCGGATCGTTGTTGCGCTCGCACAGCTCGGGGAAATACTGCTCGGACAGGCGCGTCACGCGCTCGTCGATCTCCACCTGCGTCGCCGATTTCACTTCCGGATGCTTGAGCACTTCGCGCAGCGTGCCGCAGTCGCCGCCGCCGACGATCACCACATTGCGCGGATTCGGATGCGAGTTCAGCGCCGGGTGCGACATCATCTCGTGGTAGAGGAAGTTGTCGCGCGTCGAGACCATGGTGCAGCCGTCGATGGTCATCAGCTTGCCGAAGGTCTCGGTGTCCCAGATTTCGATCAGCTGCCACGGCGTCTGCTCCGAGTGCAGCTTCCTGGCCTTGAGGGAAAAGGCGGTGCCGGTCTTTTCGACGGCTTCGGTGAACCAGGTTGGGTCAAGCGACATGGGAGGCTCCGGAATCAAGGGCGCGAGTATAAAGAACGATGGCGGCAAACGCAGTGGCCGACCCTGCGCCGACACCGCTAAAGCCGTAGAATTTGCGCTGTTTCCGCCATTCAAGCACCCGGACGCCGTCATGACCTGGACCGCCGCGCAGGCGCGTGAGCTGTACAACATTCCCTACTGGGGTGAAGGCTACTTCGACGTCGCCGAGAACGGTCACGTGCTGGTGCGGCCGTTCCGCGAGCGCTCGCCGGTGGCCATCGACCTCTATGAACTGGCACGGCGCCTGCCCGGCGAAGGACTGGAGCTGCCGGTGCTGGTGCGCTTCAACGACATCCTGCACGACCGCGTCGATGCGCTGACCGGCGCGTTTGCCGAAGTCATCGAGGAACTGGGCTACCAGGGCCGCTACACCGCGGTCTATCCGATCAAGGTCAACCAGCAGCGTAGCGTGGTCGAGGAGATCGTGCGTCACGGCGGCGCGCGCGTCGGCCTCGAGGCCGGCAGCAAGCCGGAGATGGCGGCGGTGCTGGGGCTGGCGCCCGCGGGCAGCGTCATTGTCTGCAACGGCTACAAGGACCGCGACTACATCCGCCGCGCGCTGATCGGGCAGAAGCTCGGTCACAAGGTCTACATCGTTGTCGAGAAGCCGTCCGAGCTGCCGCTGGTGATCGAGGAGTCGCGCAAGCTCGGCGTGGCGCCGATGATCGGCCTGCGCGTGCGGCTGGCGTCGATGTCCGCCAGCACGCAGCAGAATACCGGCGGCGAAAAATCCAAGTTCGGCCTCGCCAGTTCACAGGTGATCGCGGCGCTGGAGCAGATGCGCGCCGCGGGCCTGGTCGATGCCGTGCGCATGGTGCATTTCCATCTCGGTTCGCAGGTCGCCAACGTGCAGGACATCCGCCGCGGCATGCGCGAGGCGGCGCGTTTTTATGTGGAGCTGCGGGCTCTGGGGGCTCCACTGGAAGTGGTCGACGTCGGCGGCGGCCTCGGCGTGGACTACGAGGGTACGCGTTCGCGCAGCTACTGCTCGATGAATTATTCGCAGCACGAATACGCGCGCAACATCCTGCGCACGCTGATGGAGGTCTGCGCCGAAGCCGGGCAGCCACAACCGAACGTCATCAGCGAGTCCGGCCGTGCGCTGACCGCGCATCACGCCGTGCTGATCGCCGACGTCATCGACCACGAATCCGCGCCGGCGGCACAGGCGCAGACGCCGGAGCCGGATGATCCGGCGGTGCTGCACGATCTGCACGCGCTGCTCGACGCGACGCGGGCGCGCGGGCCGCTGGAGTGCCTGCACGATGCCACGGCGGGACTGCACGAGGCGCAGTCGCAGTACACGCACGGCAGCCTGACCCTGCGCCAGCGCGCGCAGGCCGAACAGATCTACTACGCGGTGTGCCGCGCGATTCAGCCGAAACTCGACGGCAGCATCCGCGCGCACCGCGAGGCGCTCGACGAACTGCGCGGCAAGCTCGCGGAAAAGTATTTCTGCAACTTCTCGGTGTTCCAGTCGGTGCCCGATGCCTGGGCGATCGACCAGGTGTTTCCGATCCTGCCGATTCACCGGCTCGACGAGCACCCCGGGCTTCGCGCCAGTCTCTGCGACCTGACCTGCGATTCCGATGGCCGCATCGATCATTACGTCGATCGCGGCGGGCTCGAGCCGACGCTGCCGGTGCATCCGCTCAAGGCGGGCGAGGATTATCTGCTGGCGTTCTTCATGGTCGGCGCCTACCAGGAAATCCTCGGCGACATGCACAATCTGTTTGGCGACACCAACGCGGTCAATGTCGTGCTCGACGGTAACGGCGGCTGGCGTCTCGAAGGCGCCGAGCACGGCGACCGCACCGACGAACTGCTGCGCTACGTGCATCTGGCGCCGGAGGAACTGGCACAGAGTTATCGCCGCAAATGCGAAGCGGCGGGCCTGCCCGCCGAGTTGCTGGCGGAACTGGAACGCGGGCTCAGCGGCTACACCTATCTGGCGGGTTGATGCGCCCGCCCGCGGGTGGCGCAAGATGAAGGAGATCGAAATGCGAAAGGGGAGACCGGCGATGCTTGAAAAATTGACCAGCGGCGCTTCGCTCGCCAGCGAGCGGACGGTGCAATGGCTCAGCAATGCCATCGAGCGCCGGTACAAGTCCGAGAATTTCATCGTCGCCAACCAGACGCCGTTCGATGTCATCCACCATAACGGCCTATTGACGGTGCGGCGTTATCCGCCGCTGGCCGAGGACGAGATCGTCAGCGGCACCGTGAAGATCCCGGTGCGCCGCCAGCGGCACCGCGTGCCGGTTCTGCTGGTGCCGCCGCTGGCGGCCGACCCGCTCAATTTCGACCTGTTCCCCGACCGCAGTCTGGTGCGCTTCCTGCTGGCGCATGGTTTCCGCGTCTATCTCGCCGATTTCGGCAGCCCCGAGAAGGAACATGCGCATCTCGACATGAGCGACTACGCCACCGGCCTGCTGCCGGAGGCGCTGGCCAGGGTCCGCGAGGACAGCGGTGAGCAGGAAGTGACACTGCTCGGCTACTGCATGGGCGGATTGTTCTGCCTGATCTATGCCGGCTGGTCGCACGATCCGAAAATCCGCAACATCGTCACCATCGCCAGTCCCATCGATTCGTTCCAGGCCGGCATCGCCGGCAAGCTGTGGCAGGCGATGCAGGCGCCGACGCGGCTGGTGCGGCGCTATACCGGCTTCCGGGTTCACAAGCTCGACCCGGCGCAGATGAACGTGCCGGGCTGGCTGGCGTCGCTGAGTTTCAAGATGACCAACCCGCTGGGTACGGTGCAGGGCTACTTCGACCTGCTGCTCAACCTCTGGGACCGCGAGTACGTCACCGAGTACCAGACCATGGCGACCTGGTTCAACAAGATGCACGACTACCCGGGCGGCATCGTGCAGGACCTGCTGGTGCGCGTCGGCCTCGACAACGCGCTGGCTCAGGGCAAGATGCCGCTGGGCCGTGGCGCAGGCCGCGAGGCGTTGCTGCGCAAGATCGACTGCTCGCTGCTGGCGATCGCCGGCAAGACCGACAAGATCGTCACCATCGACGCCGCCAGGAAGGTCATGGACATCGTCGGCTCCGCCGACAAGACCTTCGAGCTGGCGCCCGGGGGGCACGCCGGCGTGTTTGCCGGCAGCAAGGCGCCGGCGACCACCTGGACCATTGCCGCCGACTGGCTGGCGACGCGCTCGGGTGCTGCCGCAGCCTCCAGGCGCAAGGCAAAGCCGGCATCGCCGGCCAGAAAAACCGCGAAAAAATCTCCGGCAAAACCCTCGACGAAGGCGCGCGCAACGCGCACCGGTGCGAAGAAGCGCGGCAAGTGAAATCCCGCCGCGTCAGTTTTTCAGCTTGTAGCCGGTCCTGAAGATCCAGACGATGCCGCCCAGGCACAGCAGCAGGAACACCAGCGTCATGCCGACGCTGACCGTCATGCTGACGTCGGCGCTGCCGTAGAAGCTCCAGCGGAAGCCGCTGATCAGGTAGACCACCGGGTTGAACAGCGCGATCTGCTGCCAGATGCCCGGCAGCATCTTGATCGAATAGAAGCTGCCGCCGAGGAATGTCAGCGGCGTGATCACCATCAGCGGCACGATCTGCAGTTTCTCGAAGCCGTCGGCCCAGACGCCGATGATGAAGCCGAGCAGGCTGAAGGTGATGGCGGTGAGCATCAGGAAAAGCACCATCCACAGTGGATGCAGGATCTGGTAGTCGACGAAGATGCGGGCGGTCAGCAGGATCAGTCCGCCGAGGATCACCGACTTGGTCGCCGCGGCGCCGACATAGCCGGTGACCGCTTCGAGCGGCGACACCGGCGCCGACAGCAGTTCGTAGATCGTGCCCGACCATTTCGGCATGTAGATGCCGAACGAGGCGTTGGAGATGCTCTCTGAGAGCAGCGACAGCATGATGAGCCCGGGGATGATGAAGGCGCCGTAGCTGACGTTGTCGATCTGTCCCATGCGCGAGCCGATCGCCGCGCCGAACACCACG
>DATMTG010000324.1:0-2932 GCA_035565075.1 Stenotrophobium sp. | reverse complement strand
ACGCACGTGCCGACGGAAAGCACACACTCGACCGGCAGATTCTGGCCGGCTTTCGCATCTGGTTTTAAGAGGCAATCACCATGAAAACACAGATCAAACATCACAGCATCACGGTCGTCGCCGTGCTTGCGATTCTGGCGGCCGGCGCTGGCGCGTTCGTTTATTCCGGGCTCTACAACATCGGTGCCGACGATCATCACACCCGGCCGGTGTTCGCGCTGCTGCAGGCCTTGCGTGATCGCTCGATACACATCCGCTCGGAGGATATCAAGGTCCCCGACCTCAAGGATCCGCAGTTGATTCTCAAGGGCGCCGGCCAGTACGCGGCGATGTGCACCGGCTGTCACCTGAAGCCGGGAATGACCGACTCAGAAATCCGTCCGGGCCTGTATCCGCAGCCGCCGAACCTGTCGCAGGTGCACGTCGACCCGCGCGTTGCGTTCTGGGTGATCAAGCACGGCATCAAGATGAGCGCGATGCCGGCCTGGGGTTTCAGTCACGACGACGCCACCATCTGGAGCATGGTCGCCTTCCTGCAAAAGCTGCCGGAGCTGACGCCTGAACAGTACCAGGCGATCATCGCCAAGGCGCCGCCGGATGATGACATGCCGGCGCATCGTCACTGAGCGCCCTTCGCGACATTCTGGATCAGGCGTCCTCGCCGCCGAGCGCCATGACCAGATCGGTCATCAGTGCATGCAATTCGCCGGTCATCAGCGTGAAGTCCGCATCGAACTGTTCGTCCGGATTTTGCATACCGTCGTCTTCGCGATTTTTTTCCATTGCAAGGAATTTGACGCGCTTGACCTGATGCTGCTCGGTCAGCACGCAGGCCATCCGATCGTTCCAGACCAGCCCCAGTCGTGTCGCCGCCTTGCCCGAGGCGATATGTTGGCGAATGTCCTTGCCGTCGAGACCGTGACGCACGTAACGTACCGTGGATTTGCTCTCGTCGGAACCGCATAACTCGCAGTCCTGGTCGAACACGAAATTTCCCGGCACCTCGGCCGCGTTCAGCCACGCCGTCATCGCGGTGGCCGGCGACTGGCGGGTCTGCAAGGGCAATACGGACAATTCGCCCAGCGCATCGCGCAGAGCCTCGGTCAGTTCTTCCGCACGCGCTGGCGAGGACGCATCCACCACCAGCCAGCGATTGACGGGATCGAGCCACGCACGCACCACGCGGCGACGCGCAAACGCGCGCGGCAGCAACTCGGTGGTGACGCGCTCCTTGATGTCGCGCATCTGCTTGCGTCCGGGCTTGAAGCCCTGCTGCGCTTCAAGCTGCGCAGCCATTTCCTTGGCGGCCTGATTGATCACCGAGGCCGGTAATATTTTCTGCTCAGTGCCCAGCGCAATCAGCAGATTGCGGCCCTGCGAGCAGACCAGCTGGCCGTCTTCGCGGGGCGCGACCCAGCCGCGGCTCTGCATCGACATGCCCGAGCACGGCAGCAACGGATGACGGGCCAGATGTTCTTCGAGCTGTCCGGCGGGCATCTGCCAGTTTTCCGGCAGGCGATAGATTTGCAGATTGCGAAACCACATGACGTGCGCGAATTCCTGATTGTTTGCGGGATGGCGCGCGAGACAGCCACTGGCATGGGCTGCCAGCCTTCGCGCTGCGGGGCGCGCATGATACCAGCGCAGGCTGCCCCGGCGGACTCAATTCTTCAGCAGGCGCTGCAAGTCGTCGACGAAATCCGCTACCGAAGTCGACTCGTCGCCCATCAGGCGAGCATTGCCGTCGCGATCGAAAACGAAGATGCCGGCGCCGTGCGCGACCAGATAATTGCCGTGCGCATCCACCGACTGGCGGGTGTAGCCGACGCGGTAACGCCGTGCGATGGCTTTGAGTTCATCCTCACTGCCGCGCAGGCCGATGATATCCGGCCCGAACGCCTCGACATACCGCTGCAGAATCGCCGGCGTATCGCGCTGCGGATCCGCCGTCACGAACAGCACCCGCACGTCGTCGGCCGATGCGCCCAACTGCTGGATCACGGCATGCAATTTCGCCAGCGTCGTCGGACAGACATCGGGGCAATGCGTGTACCCGAAATACAGCAGGGTCACCTTGCCCTTGAAATCCGCCGCCGTGACCTCGCCGGCGCCGGCCTCCTGCATATGAAACGCCAGCGGCGGCAGCAGGTGAGTCACCACTTTCAGATGCCAGCCCTGCTGGCTGCCACAACCCGACAGCACTCCTGAAAGCAGGATCAGGCCGGCAACCAGGGACCGTGACTTACGCATGAAACACTCCTGAAACGGTGAATGGCGACACTCAGGGTCCCTGCGCTGCCGGCCCCATCAGCTTGAACTGGGCGGTCAGCTTCAGGCCATGGTCGAAAATCAGCGTCAGCGGCACGCTGCCTCCCACCTGCAGCGGCTTGACCGGGTTCATCAACATCACATGGTAGCCCCCCGGGGAAAATTTCAGGCTGCCACCGGCCGGCACGACCACGTCGGACGCCGGCAGCATCTGCGATTGTCCGTCGACCACGACACTGCGATGCATCATCGCCATGCCATAGGCCGGCGTCGACACGCTTTCCAGCCGGAGCGGCTGGTCGCCGGGATTGAGCACGGTGAAATATGCAGCCGCGGGAATCGTTCCCGGCAGCAGGCGGATCCAGGCGTCTTCGACGCGGACCTGCCCGGACTTGCCGCAGGCCATCAGGCCCAGGCCCAGCATGAGCGCGAGTACGATTTTTTTCATGAATTTTCCGGAATAGGCTCTTGCAACAGTTAGTGTGACATCCCCTACGGCCGCACGTTCGGCCGCGCTCTCCTGCGGCAAATATCCGGCCGATTTCGAGGCAATTCGATACAATCCGTCTCCGAACCTCCCGATCCACCGGCCCCTCGGGCGGGCGGTATCGTCATCAAGACGCGCTCATCCGCGCCTACTGTTATCATAAATGACTTTATAAAG
>DATMTG010000323.1:0-4254 GCA_035565075.1 Stenotrophobium sp. | reverse complement strand
GAGTGCCACGCTGTTCCACGACCGCCTCACACATTCGAATCAAATAGTGATCGCCCCATGAACCGTGCATTGAAAATCCTGCTGATCGCCGTCGGCGTCATCATCGGCCTGTTCATCATCGCCGCCATCGCGTTGCCGCTGCTGTTCAATCCGAACAACTACCGTCAGCAGCTGACCGATCTGGGCAGCAAGCAGCTCAATCGCCCACTGTCGCTCGGCGACATCAAGCTCAGCGTGTTTCCGTGGCTGGAGGTCAAGGTCGGCGATGTCAGCATCGCCAACGCGCCGGGATTCGGCAGCGGGCCGTTCGCGCAGATCAAGGAACTGGACATCGGCGTCAAGCTGCTGCCGCTGCTGTTCGACCGCAAGGTGGAGACCAGCACGCTGACCCTCGACGGCCTGCGCCTGAACCTGGCGCGTAACGCCAAGGGCGACAACAACTGGGCCGACATCGGCAAGAGCAGCACGCCGCCCCCCGCGACGACGCCCGCGGAAAACGGTGGCGCCGCCATCGACATGAACAACATCAGCATCAGCGGCATCGAGGTGGACGATGCGGCGGTCAGCTACGACGATGCGCAAAACGGCAAGCACTACTCGGTCGACAAGCTGAACCTCAAGACCGGCACGCTGCACGACGGCAAGCCGTTCGACGTGAACCTGACGCTGACGCTGAGTGCGACCGCGCCGCAGGTCAAGGCCGCGATCACGCTCAATGGCGCGGTGATGGCCGATACCAGCACCAAGATCTACCACGTCAGCGACATGAAACTGGCGATGTCGCTGTCGGGTGCCGCCGTCCCCGGCGGCGCGCAGGACGTGACGCTGGGCGGCGACCTGGATTTCAACCAGGCGTCCGGCGCGATGAAGTTCAGCAAGGGCGAATTGCAGGCCGCGGGCCTGACGCTCGACGCCGAGATCACCGGCGCGAACCTGCTGGGCGATGCGCCCAGCCTGTCCGGCCCGATCACGGTCAAGAGTTTCAGTCCGCGCAACATCATGTCCAAGCTCGGCATGACCGCACCGATCACCAGCGACCGCAAGGCGCTGACCGACGCCAGCCTCAGCGCGCAATACGCCGGCACTTTCAAAAGCGCGATGCTGAACGACGTCAAACTGAAGCTCGACCAGACCAGCATCACCGGCAATCTCGGCATGAGCGATTTTGCGACGCAGGCGATCAGGTTCGCGCTCAAGGCCGACCAGCTCGATGCCGACGCTTACATGGCGCCCAAGCCCGACAAGGCGGTGGTCTCCGACGGCGGCACCAAGAAGAGCGACATCAACGCCATCAGGATTCCCACCGGCGCGCTCGACGCACTCAACATCGATGGCACTGCCGATGTCGGCACGCTCAAGATCAGCGGCCTCAAGCTCAGCGACGTGCATCTCAAGATCGCCGGCACCCGGGGCAAGGCCAAGCAGCAGACACTGACCGCGCGCCTGTACGGCGGACAGATCGTGCAGAGCAGCCGCTTCGGCGGCGGCAAGAGCTATGCGATGCAGACCCAGCTCAAGACCATCGACGCCGGCCCGCTGCTCAAGGATTTTCTCGGCAAGGACTACGTCAGCGGCATCGGCAGCGTCGACATGGACGTGACCAGCGCGGGCGACACCGTCGGCAGCCTGCGCAAGGCGCTCAACGGCACCGTGCGCTTCAACCTGCAGAACGGCGCGGTCAAGGGCTTCAACCTCGGCCAGATCATCCGCGGCGCGCGGGCGCTGATGGCCGGACAGCAGCTCAGCGCGGCCGACAACGCGCAGAAGGAAACCGACTTCGCCAGCCTCTCGGCCAGCGGCAAGATCACCAACGGCATCCTCAAGTCCGATGACCTCGATGCCAGGAGCCCGATCTTCCGCCTCGCCGGCGCCGGCCAGATCGACCTGGTCAACGACACCCTCGACTATCTCGCCAAGCCCACCATCGTCGAGACCAGCAGCGGCCAGGGCGGCAAGGATCTGGCCGACCTGCGCGGACTCACCATCCCGATCCAGCTCAGCGGCACGTTCTCCGCACCGAAGTACAAGCTGCAGCTCGACGATCTGCTCAAGCAGAAAGCCGCAGGAGAAATCCAGAAGCAGCTCGACAAGCACAAGGACGAGATCAACAAGAAGCTCGGCGGCCAGCTCGGCGATGCACTGAGCAAGCTGCTCGGTGGCCAGCAGAATGCGGCGCCGGCCCCCGCCGCGACCGAGCCGCAGAAATAACCGGGCACGTGCGCTGGCTGCCCGTCCTCGCGCTGCTGCTGATGCAGGCGGCCACGGCGGCGGAGGTGCAGGAGGTCACGGTGAGCCGTGACGGCCCGCGTTATCACGTCGACATGCGGGCGCGACTCGCCGTTCCCGCGGCGCGGGCCTATGCCGTGTTCAGCGATTATCGCAGGCTGCCGCTGATCAACCCCGCCGTGCGCAGCGCCACCGTGCTCGGCAGCGAACCCGACGGCGACACGCGCCTGGCCACCGAGCTGCATCTGTGCGTGGCGTTTTTCTGCCGCGAACTGAAGCAGGTGCAGGACATGCGACGCTTTCGCGAAGGCGACGCGCTGGGCCTGAGCGCCGATGTGCTGCCGCAGGACTCCGACCTGAAATTCGGCCATGCCCGCTGGCTGATGCGCCCCTGCGGCAACGGCACCTGCCTGGATTTTTCCGCCGAGCTGGAACCCGATTTCTGGGTGCCACCGTTGATCGGCCCGTGGCTGATCGAGCACAAGCTGCGCGCACAAGCCATCACCACCAGCGCCGGCATCGAACGGCTTGCGGCACAAGCGCCATGAGCACAGCTTTTGCAGAACGCCTGCTGCAATGGTTCGACCGGCACGGTCGCCACGATCTGCCGTGGCAGCATCCGCGCGAACCGTATCGCGTCTGGCTGGCGGAAATCATGCTGCAGCAGACACAGGTCGCCACGGTGACGCCGTTCTTCATGCGGTTCATCGCGCGCTTCGCCGACGTGCACGCGCTGGCGCAGGCCACTTCCGACGATGTCCTCGCGCTGTGGGCCGGCCTCGGTTACTACGCCCGCGCCCGCAACCTGCATCGCAGCGCGCAGATCATCGTCGAACGGCATCACGGGAAGTTTCCGCAGGATATCGAAACGCTCCTCGACCTGCCCGGCATCGGCCGCTCCACCGCCGGCGCGATCCTCGCGCAGGCGTTCGGACAGCGCCACGCCATCCTCGACGGCAACGTGCGCCGCGTGCTCGCCCGTCACGCCGCCGTCGGCGGCTGGCCCGGCGAACCCGCCGTGCAGAAAAAGCTCTGGCGCATTTCCGAGCGCCTGCTGCCGTCCGCACGGCTGGCCGACTACACGCAGGCGATCATGGACCTCGGCGCCACCGTCTGCACCGCGCGCAAACCCGCCTGCGGCATCTGCCCGCTCAGCGACGACTGCCAGGCCTACCAGCGCGGCAAAACGCTGGATTATCCGGCGCCCAGGCCCCGGCGCGAACGGCCGCACAAACGCGCATGGCTGCTGCTCATCGTCGATGCCGATGGACACGTCCTCTGCGAACGCCGCCCGCCGGCAGGCATCTGGGGTGGCCTCTGGTGCCCGCCGCTGGTGGAAAGCGAGCAGGCCTGGAACGAGTTCTGCCAGCGGCACTACCAGCTTGCCGTCGGCTCGGCACAACCGCTGCCGGTCATCCGCCACGGCTTCACGCACTTCGATCTCGATCTGCTGCCACTGCGCCTGTCCGTGCAAAAGGACACGCCCGACGGTGCCGCCGAAACAGCACCGCGCCGTTGGCTTAAAATGGGCCAGCAGGCCGAAGCCGGCACCGGATTGCCGGCGCCGGTACGCAAACTGCTCGAATCCCCCAACCTTTCCCTGGATCAACTGCAATGCCACGAACCGTCCACTGCGTGAAACTGGATCGCGAAGCCGAAGGGCTGGAGCGCCCGCCCTACCCCGGCGCGCTGGGACAGCGGATCTACGACAGCGTTTCCAGGCAGGCATGGCAGGAATGGCTCGCGCACCAGACGCGGCTGATCAACGAGTACCGGCTGGCGCTGTCCGACGCCAGCGCGCGCAAGTTCCTCGCCAGCGAGATGGAGAAATATTTCTTCGGCGGCGAACTGACCGGGACGCACTACGTTGCGCCCGAAAACCCGCCGGAAAATCCTTGACTCGGGCCCGTCGCCCCGCTCTAATACGCGGCCTCGCGGCGCAATGCCGCGACAGATGTGCCGTTTCCTTGTATTGGCCGAGTAGCTCAGTCGGTAGAGCAGGGGATTGAAAATCCCCGTGTCGGCGGT